>JAFXRA010000129.1 GCA_017526725.1 Candidatus Rifleibacteriota bacterium | reverse complement strand
CCTTTATCCCAAACAGCATAGTTATTGCCGCTGGCTGCAAGAGTATAGCCATCGCCTGGAGCCCAATCTTTGCTACCGAGTTTTACAGCAACTTTACCGTCGATTACAGCAGCATAAAGACCGTTTTCAGCCTTTAAGATTTCAACTTTGCTTGTGCTGTGAATCTTGTTAGCTTTACGAATAGAGATTAGCTTCTTAATTTCGTTTTTAAGTTTCCAATCGTAAACGTGTTCATAGAATACGCATGGAATACCAGGATGTCTAAGAATGTAAGCATAACCCTGCATTACTTCATTGTTCGGGAATGGCCAATGATTCTGTTTAGAACCAGTGTCATGGTTATCAAGGAAAGTAACTGCTCTTGCAGGCCACCAACCGATTAAACCAGTAGGTTTGCCTTCTGAGTCTTTTAATCTCCAATATTCACCCTTGACAGCAACCTGAAGAATACCCTTGGTTGTGAAGTCGAATACAGTAGCTACTTCGCTCTTGTTCTTGTCTAACCAGTCACAGAGCTGCTGTCTGTGGAAGTTCTGGTCTGGATTGAGGTTGCTTCCGCTGAAGCCCATATTGGTCCAAAGTTCACCAACAGAGAACAATGGAGAAGTACCAGCATCATATTCGCCGTTATACTTAGGAGCATAACCCTTAACATAGTCATATCTCCAAGCCTTGAAACCAAGCTTCTTCATCCAGTTCATCCATTCGATGATGTCTTCACGAACCTGAGCATTAGTATGGTCGATATCTGGAGCTGGTGGGAAAGCATCACCTGTATCAGCTTTGCCCTGACCGCCGAACTGACCAGAACAAACAGCCCACTGTTCCCATTTAGCTTTGCCTGATGCAAAGTTGTAAATGTTCCAAATGCCGTTCTTGTCTTGATGGCTTGCACATCTGTGGTTGATAACGATATCTGCTACAGGAACAATACCTTTTTCATTCAAAGTCTTGAGAGCTGACTTCAAAGAAGCTTCATCACCGTAGAATGTGGTGTTGCCAGCAGTACCTAAATCATAGTAGTCGCCGGGCAGATAACCCTGATCACTTACTGAGCGTGATACTGGTGGGAACCAAAGGAAATCAATACCGATAGACTTCATGTCATCAGCTTTACCTTCGAGGTTTCTGTACCAATTACCTTTATCTCCGCCAGCTTTGCTGTCCCAACCAAAACCCTGCATCATAACGCCGTTTGATACTTTTGCGGGTGGATCAGCTACTACTGGAGTGACCATTGTCAAAGAGAACAATGCAGCTATACCAGCTGACAATAATTTTGCTTTATTGAAAAATTTCATTATCGACTCCCTAACCTTGATATGTTTTAGAATTATACTAATTTTTTTTATAACACGCAATATCTTTGTACCGATTTTTCATTATCAAGTTGGAATAAATTTAAAAGTTAAATATTATTTAGAACAATAATCATAGAACATATTAAATAGAACACAAACAGAAATTAAGTATCCTATATCTGAAAAAATATTATAACTATGTTTTTCAATTTGATCATTAAGCGCTATTACTAAAGCATTAATATTAAAAATGAAAAAAACCATAATATTAAGAATCCAAAGAACATTTGATACCAGTAATATAGGCAATAACAATAAAGCGGCTCCTTCACGACAAGATGAGCGTGCAGAATAAACGACAAATGTAATCACTGACAATATACCGGAAATAATATTACCTAATTTATAGGGGAATGAACTTCTGAAATCGTTAATAAATTTTATCATCCTTCTTACCTACATATAAAATATTGATAAAAACCCCTCTCTAATCTTTCTTAATTACGTATCCAGGCTGAGAGTAGTCTTTTATTGAAGTGCCTTTTACTGTTGGAACAAGAATAATATTACCGTTGGTATCTGTGGCTATAGCATAACCAGACTGGTCATAATTACGAACAGAAGACCCTTTTAAAGTAGGGTTCACAACAGTATTGCCTTTTTTATCAGTTTCTATCTTGTAACCTGATTGGCTGTAATCTCTTATAGAAGTTCCTTTTACTGTGGGGTAAACAACTTGATTGCCTTTTTTGTCGGTTTCTATTCTGTAGCCGGGCTTTGAATAATCGCGAATGTTTGTGCCCTTTACGGTCGGATAAGCGACTTTGTTGCCCTTTTTGTCGGTTTCTATTTTGTAACCAGGCTTTGAATAATCTCGAATTTTAGTGCCTTTTACTGTGGGATAGACGTAGTCAGCCGCAAAAGAAGCAGCAGAGAAGAATATAAATATAATAAAGAATGTTTTTATCTTATTCATTTTTACACCACTTTAATAATTTCAGAGTTTATAACAAAAGAACGTAGAGAAAATAACTATATTTTATTTAATATTTCTGTTATGTTTTTCTTTAAATCTGGTAAATCCTCTATTATTGTTTCCCACGCTGCTTCTAAATCTAAATTAGAATATTGATGGGCAAAATATCTCTTATTCCACACCAAGAACGCCATGGGATTTGTTTAAATTCATTTCTGATATCAAAAGAAACCAATTTAGATAACTCGCCAATCTGTAAAATACACATACAACAAGCGTTTCTAAAAATAGAATTATTTGAAAAACAACTATAATCCTTCCCAAATAGATTAATAGCTTCATTAACCTGATTACAATATTCTATTATTTTCTTTAGAATAAAATAATCTTTACTCTTCATAGATTAGAATTTCTGATCCTATAATTGATTTTCTAAAATCATCATCTATTCCTGCTGTTGTAATAACATCAACAGAAAGATTTAACACATTTTTAACATCTTGCAAAAAGTTAGATAATTTTAATAATGAAAAATTCTTATTACCCTTTTCGATTAAAAAATCAACATCGCTATTTTCGTTTGCGTTACCTTTTGCATAAGAACCAAACAAAAAAACACGTTTAAGACCGTATTTTTTAGCAATAGGTTTAATAGAATTTTTTATTTGAGTTAAGTCTGTCATATTTTGATTATAATTAATTTAATTATAATACGCAAATATGTAAGGGCCTTAGGGCACATCTTACAATCTCTGTCTGCTGTCCGCTGCTGACACTGAAGATCTGCCCCCACGCAGGTGGGGGAAGTGTCAGCTTGCTGACGAAAGGGGTCTTTGCCCTCTTCCCTTCTCCCTATTCCCTAATATGGCATTTGAAGAATCTGTTCCATGACCTTGTTGCCGGCTTCGTCATCGGCAGTGGCTACAGCAACATTATCCTTGAAGAGTTGAACAAAAGACATTGCCCAGTTCTTATAGATATTCAACCCCGGATAAGAAGCGGCAGAAAGCACAACCTTTGGAGCTCCTTCAGGCAAAGGTTTTTCTTTAGGCTTCTGACCAAGTTCGGTAACATAGTTGTTCAACACAGAAGAAGTTTCTGATGCAACTTTCCTCAAAAAGATGCTCGGATTCGGCGAATACAAAGCTTCTTCGCTTAATTCTGCAATT
>JAFXRA010000128.1 GCA_017526725.1 Candidatus Rifleibacteriota bacterium | reverse complement strand
TTATTGTAATGAAGACGCATTCGATATGATGGATACATTTAGACAAACCGTTGGTCCAGATGTCGAACTTCAGACTCTTGCACGTGGTGTTAATGTTGTTGGTCTTGATTCTCAGAGCAGTGAAGTTATTGATCTTCACGCAAAAATGTTTAAAAAGCACAGCACAACAACAATTAGAAATTTTGACGCTTTAAATGATATTAACAATATTAAATATAGTGGTCAGTGCATTGTTAATGCTGGTTTGAAACATCAGGCAACTATTACCATGATGGAACTTCCTCCTGGCTGTGAAGGAAGCGATGCTCATACACCTGATTTCTATATGAGGGTTCTTAAGCAGATATTAGATTCTGGTTTGCATTTTGACTCTCTCTGCTTCAAAGATGCTTCAGGAACTTCCTGCCCATCTAAAGTAAGAGAAACCATTAGAAGAGCTAGAGAAATGCTGGGTAAAGATATGCATATCGTTTTCCACGGTCATGAAACTGCTGGTAATGGGGTTGCTGCTTATTTGGCAGCACTCGAAGGCGGCGCTACTGGATTAGACCTTGCTATGCAGCCTGTATCTGGCGGAACCTGCCAACCAGACATTATCACAATGTGGCATGCTCTTAAGGGAACAGATTATGATTTGGGTATCGATCTTAAGAAAATTTATGAAGCAGAAAAAGTTTTCATGGATTGTATGAAAGATTATATGATGCCACCAGAATCAAGAGCTGTTAACCCAGCTATCATTTTTTCGCCAATGCCAGGTGGTGCATTAACAGCCAATACTCAGATGATGAGAGATAACGGCACTCTTGATAAATTCCCGCTGCTTATTGCTGAAATGGAAAACGTAGTTAAGAAGGGCGGTTATGGAACCTCTGTTACTCCGGTTTCTCAGTTCTACTGCCAGCAGGCTATGGCTAATGTAATGTTTGGTCCTTGGAAGAAGATTACTGAAGGATACGGCAAGATGGTTCTTGGATATTTCGGTAAGACTCCGGTTGCTCCAGACCCGGAAATTGTTAAGATAGCTTCTGAACAGTTGAAGATGGAACCAACAACTAAGACCGTTCTTGAAATCAACGATGCTAATCCTAAGAAGAGCATCGCAGCTCATAAAAAGACTCTTGAAGATAATGGTCTGCCAGTAACTGACGAAAATATTTTTATTGTTGCAACCTGTCTTGATAAAGGTATTACCTATCTTAAAGGCGAAGCTAAGCTTGGTATCAGAAAGAATGAACCTGCTAAACCTGCTGCCGCTGCTGCAAAGAGTGCTTCAAATGGTATGAATGTTACTATTAATGGTAAGACTTATTCTGTTAAACTTGATGGTAACAAAGCTACTGTTAATGGCAAGACTTACGACTTTACTACTGCTGAACTAAGTGCTAATACAGCTGTTGCTCCAACTGCTTCTGGTGCTGGAACAAAAGTTCTTGCTCCTATGAATGGAACTATTGTCAGATTTTTAGTAAATCCTGGCGATTCTGTTCAGAAAGATCAAGACCTCCTTGTTGTTGAAGCAATGAAAATGGAAATTAACGTTCCGTCACCTGTTGCAGGCACTGTTGGAACTATTATTGCTCCAAAAGGTACTTCGGTAGTCAAAGATCAAGAAATATTAACAATAAATTGATAATGGAGGCTGAGTTTTAATTATGGCTGATATTGCAACCTTAACACAGTCTGTTGCTACAGAAACTGCCTCACTAGACTTAGGAACATCCTTTGTCAACTTATGGCATCGAACAGGATTATATAATTTCTTCGTTATGGAAGGTGGTTTAGGACAACTTATCATGATTTTGGTATGTTTGTTCCTAATTTATCTTGCTATTAAGAAACAATATGAACCGTTATTATTGTTGCCTATAGCATTTGGTGGATTACTTTCAAATATTCCTGTTGCTGATATAGCAAAACCGGGTGGATTCCTCCATACTATATTCTCATTTGGTATTGGGGGAGACGGATCTGGTATTTTCCCAATTCTAATATTCTTTGGGGTTGGGGCAATGACAGATTTTGGACCTTTGATTGCTAACCCCAAGATGGCTCTTCTTGGTGGCGCTGCTCAATTTGGTATTTTCGGAACTCTTCTTGGAGCAGTTCTTTTATCTCAGTGGGGCTTAGGCTTCACTATGAAGGACTGTGCTTCAATCGCTATTATTGGTGGTGCTGATGGTCCTACATCTATATTCTTAGCTTCACATCTTGGAACTCCATACTTAGGTTCTATTGCAGTTGCTGCTTATTCTTATATGGCTCTTGTTCCTATTATTCAGCCTCCTATTATGAAGGCTCTCACTACTGAAGAAGAACGCAAGATTAAGATGAAACAGCTTCGTGAAGTAAGCCAGTTAGAAAAGATTATATTCCCTTTGGTAATTGTTCTTCTCTGTGCTCTGCTTCTTCCAGATGCTGCTCCTCTTATTGGTGCTCTGATGTTTGGTAACATTATAAAAGAATGCGGCGTTACTGAAAGACTTTCTAAGACTGCTCAGAATGAACTTATTAACATAACCACTATATTATTAGGTCTCTCTGTAGGTTCTAAACTTTCTGCCGATAAGTTCTTAACTCTTCAGACTGGTGGTATTGTTATTCTTGGCTTGTTAGCTTTCAGTTTTGGTACTGCTGCTGGTGTTCTGATGGCTAAGTTTATGAATCTTTTCTCTAAGGAAAAGATCAATCCGCTTATCGGTTCTGCTGGTGTTTCTGCAGTTCCAATGGCTGCTCGTGTTTCTAATAAAGTTGGTCAGGAATACGATAAACAGAATTTCCTTCTTATGCACGCTATGGGACCAAACGTTTCTGGCGTTATTGGTTCTGCTGTTGCTGCAGGTATATTACTTGCACTTGTAGGTTAAGTTAGAAAAAAAATACCCCAAGATTATTCTTGGGGTATTTTTTTTACTTAATTATACTACTTAGTTTTAAGTCCAAATAAGATTGTTCTAATTGCCTACACATTTGTCATAAAAAGTATAGCGTATGGGCTTTAGCCCTGAAAGCTATACGGTTATGACAATGGGTAGGCTATAAACAAATAAATACTGATTTTTATCAAATTTCTAGTTTTCATACAATCTCTGGAAGACACTACAAAAATATTAATTGTTATTGCTAAAACATAGATTTGTGGCTAAACAAAGTTTGCGTTTGATAAGATAAAGTAGTTGTTATAAAATAAAAAAATACTAGATTGTTGAGGAATGGAAAAATGGAAGACATCAAAAAACAAGATGAACAAAGTGTTGAAGTTACGCCAGAATCAGAATTGAAGAATTCCGGATTTCTTGAAAGATTTTTTAAATTAGAAGAACACAAAACTAATGTAAAAACAGAGGTAATTGCTGGAGTTACAACCTTCATGACTATGGGTTATATTTTAGCAGTAAACCCAATGATTCTTGGGTCTTGTGGAATGGACAAAACTTCAGTTTTTACAGCCACAGTATTATGTTCCTTTGTTGCTACACTTCTTATGGGGTTATTAGCAAATCTACCATTTGTATTATCAGCTGGAATGGGACTTAATGCCTATTTTGCCTACACTGTTGTTTTACAAATGGGTTGCTCTTGGCAATTAGCTTTAGCTGCGGTTTTTGTAGAAGGAATTATATTTATTCTTCTTTCTCTGACAAATGTTCGAGAGGCTATTTTCAATTCTATTCCCCAGCCTTTAAAGATTGCTGTCACGGTTGGTATTGGCTTGTATATTGGTTTTATTGGATTGAAATCAGGTCATGTATTGGTCGATAATCCTGCTACATTGGTAGCTTTAATATCATTTAAAACCTGGACTAACTATACCTGTTCTGCATTGTTGGCTTTAATAGGAATTATAATAACAACTGTATTAATGCAAAAGAAGGTAATGGGCGGTATTCTTTGGGGTATATTTGCTACATGGGTATTAGGTATGATATTTCAATTATGTGGTTTATATATTCCTGATGGTAAAACTTTCTATTCTTTATTACCTACCCAAATATTCTCTTTTGATTTTACTTTGAAGCCGACCTTTTGTGCTTTTGCTCAAGGATTTAAAGAAATAACTTCTGCTGGTGGATGGTTGAATTTTATTACTG
>JAFXRA010000127.1 GCA_017526725.1 Candidatus Rifleibacteriota bacterium | reverse complement strand
GTAGACACTTTGGCTTCTCTGTTCTGGTATGCGTAGGCGATCAGAAGGGTAAAGTCGGTATTGCATTAGGTAAAGCTAAGGCTGTTCCGGATGCAGTAAGAAAAGGCTTCGACAGAGCAAAGAAAGTCATGATTCAGGTTCCTTTAAATAAGGATACTGTTGCACATCCATATGTTGGTCGCTTTGGTTCCTCTCAGGTTATTATAAAACCTGCTGCTCCTGGGACAGGTGTTATCGCTGGTGGTGCAGTTCGTGCTATATTCGAAGCTCTTGGTGTAAAAGACGTTTTGTCTAAACGTATCGGTTCTAAGAATCCGGTTAATCTGGCTAAAGCAACAATGAACGCTCTTCGCGATATGCGCGGTGTAGATTCAGTTGCTAAACAACGTGGTATCACTCCAAGCCAGGTAATCAAAGGCTAAGGAGAACTGCAATGGCTGATGAAAAGAAAATTACTATCAAATTAGTTAAAAGTATGATTGGCGCTAATGAACGCCAGGTTAAGACTCTTCACGCTCTCGGGCTCCGCAAGATGCTCCAGGAAGTTGAACATGTAGCAACTCCTCAGATTCTTGGTATGGTTAGCAAGATGCAGCGCTGGATCGAAGTTAAGTAAGGAGATCTAATATGTTGAATCTTGGTAATCTAAAGAAAGCTATTGGCTCAACTAAAGATAAAAGAAGAGTAGGTCGTGGTAAAGGTTCTGGTATGGGTAATCAGGCTACAAGAGGTCATGACGGACAGTTAGGCCGCGGCAGCAAGAGACATCCATATGCAGGATTTGAAGGCGGTCAGATGCGTCTCGTCCGCATTCTCCCAAAACGTGGTTTTACCAATCCTCATCGCATTGAATTTGCTGTTGTTAATTTGACTGCTTTGGAACATGCTTTCAATGCAAACGATGAAGTTACCTATGAAAAAATGGTTGAAACTGGTTTAGTAAAGAACTTTAAGCTTCCAGTAAAAGTTCTTGCTCGTGGCGAAATAACCAAACCTCTCACTGTTCATGCCCATCATTTCTCTGCAGCAGCAAAAGAAATGATTGAAAAAGTTGGCGGAAAAGCTGTTGAGGTGATCTAATTGTTTCAGAGCCTATCGAACTCATTAAAGATTCCTGAACTCAGGAATAGAATTCTCTTCACCCTCGGCATGATTATTGTGTTCAGAATCGGGACTCACATTCCGACTCCTGGAGTTGATGGCGCAACATTAATGAAAGCAATTCCGACTTCTTCTGAAATGTTTTCATTTTTGAATATGTTCTCTGGCGGTGCTTTAAGACGTTTTTCAATATTCGCTTTAGGTATTGCTCCATACATCAACTCTTCAATTATTATGCAGTTACTCGTATACGTTATACCGTATTTCGAAGATCTTGCTAAGAATCAAGGCGAAGAAGGGCGTAAGACAATTAACCAGTATACCAGATACGGGACAGTTCTGATAGGTGCTCTGCAAGCTTTGGGTATCAGCTATATGCTTGAAAGAGTTGGCGCTGTTCCACATGCCGGTTGGGCATTCAAGCTTATGGCTGTTATAACACTCACCGCTGGAACGTCATTTATAATGTGGCTTGGAGAGCAAATGACTTCTCGTGGTATTGGTAATGGTATATCTATACTTATTACTGTTGGTATTTTGGCTGGCCTTCCTGAAGCTGTAATGCAGTATCTTGCTGTATTCAAGAGTGATAATCCATTAGATTATGCGGCAGCAGCCGGATTGTTATTAATTATTTATGTAACAATTCTCCTTATTGTTTACGTTCAGGATGGAGTTAGAAAAATACCTGTTCAATATGCTAAACGTGTAGTTGGCAGACGAGTATACGGTGGTCAAAATACTTATATTCCTTTACGTGTGAATCAGGCTGGCGTTATTCCAGTTATCTTTGCTAGTTCAATATTAATGTTCCCAGCAATGATATTTAACTGGCTTCGCAGCACAAAGTTCATGGAAGAATATATACAAAAGTATAATTTTATAGATGATCTATTAGGAATATTTGATTACAATACATTCAGCTATCTGATTATTTATGTTGTTCTAATTATTTTCTTTACATATTTCTATACAGCTATAACCTTTAACATTCAGGAATTGGCTGATAATATGAAGAAATACGGTGGTTTTATTCCCGGTATCAGAGCAGGTCAGAAGACCGTTGAATTCTTGGAAAAAACAACCTCTAGAGTAACATTTGCAGGTGGTATATTCCTTTCTGTCATAGCTGTTATTCCAAATCTTCTAATTAAGTATATGAGTGTTAACTTCTACTTTGGTGGCACTGCACTTCTGATTGTTGTCGGTGTTGCAATGGATACCATGAGACAGTTAGAATCACATCTTGTAACCAGAAATTATGAAGGTTTCATGAAGAAGAGCAAAGGTTTAAGATGAGATGACAGAAAAAAGAATACTTAATCGTATATTTCTTGGACCTCCAGGAGCTGGAAAAGGTACTCAGGCCAGGATGATACAGGAAAAGTATTCTATTCCTCAGATATCAACCGGGGACCTGATGAGAAGTGAAATCTCATCAGGTTCTTCTTTGGGGAATAGATTAAAATCCTTTATCGAAAGCGGCGGACTTGTTCCAAACGAATTGACTTTAAACATTCTTTTGAATCGTATAAAGAAAGATGACTGCAAGAACGGTTTTCTTCTTGACGGATTTCCAAGGAATGTTGAACAGGCAAAAGAATTGGAAAAAGCTTTAGCTAGTATGAATACCGAACTTTCGGGTGTTATAGCTATTGAAGTTGATGACTCAGAGCTTATTAGCAGATTAGCAGATAGACGTATCTGCAAAGGATGTGGAGATTCCTATCATCTTCAATATAAGAAGCCTTCCGTAGAAGGTAAGTGTGATCATTGCGGTGGTGAACTTTATCAGCGTCGTGATGATTCTGAAGAAGTCATTAAAAATCGTCTTAATGTTTATCATGAACAGACGGCTCCATTAATTGATTTTTATTCTGAAAGAAAAAAATTATCAAAAATTAATGGAAAAAATAAAATTGACATGATTTTTTCAGAAATTTGTGATATAATCGACCAACTTAAATCTTAAGTCGATTAATTAGATTTGGGATTAAGGAAATCAGCAGTCGCTGGTTTCCTTATTATATTTTGTTGTAGAGACTAACATTATCGTTTAGAAGTTTTACTTTTAAAGCATAGTTTTAGATCGGTACACAATACTCAACCTGCCAGGCGGGTTATAAGAAAGGGTTCTAGTCAAACATGAGCAAAGGTGATACTCTTCAGATGAATGGCACTGTTTCTGAAGCACTGCCAAATGCCAGTTTTAAGGTAGAACTTGAAAATGGTATTATGGTACTCGCTCACATATCTGGCAAGATGAGAATGCACTACATTCGTATTCTTCCAGGTGATAAGGTCACTGTAGAATTGACTCCCTATGATTTGACCCGTGGGCGAATCGTCTATCGTTTTAAATAAGTCCTGACGAAACGATAGAAAACTGACGCAGGAGGAATTAAAAATGCGAGTTAGGGC
The DNA here is from genome assembly GCA_017526725.1 of Candidatus Rifleibacteriota bacterium. The sequence goes on along the minus strand of JAFXRA010000127.1, from coordinate 945 downwards.
ATCTGTGAAAAAAATTTGTGAAAAGTGTAAAATTATTAAACGTCGCGGTATCGTTCGTGTCATTTGTGAAAATCCAAGACACAAACAGCGACAGGGCTAATTACCAGGAGGAAGAATTATGGCTCGTATAGCTGGTGTTGATCTGCCTCGCAATAAACGTATTGAAGCAGCTCTTCCCTACATTTACGGTATTGGTTGGACTACTGCAGGTGATATCCTGAAGAAGACCAACATTAATCCGGACACACGCGTAAAAGACCTCACCGAAGACGAAATTACTCTCATCAAGAAAGTTCTTGAAGCAGAATATCGTGTAGAAGGCGATCTTAGACGTGAAGTTTCTATGAACATCAAGAGATTGATGGAAATAGGTTGTTATCGTGGTTTAAGACACAGAAAAGGCTTGCCTGTTCGTGGTCAGAGAACCAAAACTAATGCTCGCACCAGAAAAGGTCCGAGAAAAGCAATCAAAAAGAACGGTTAATTCTTTTTGAGGATGTAAACTGATTTTATAGGAGATTATAATGGCAAAATCAGGAGCTAAGTCCAAAGTCCGAACCAAAAAGCGCGAAAAGAAAATCGTTGCTAAGGGTCAGGCACATATACAATCAACTTTTAATAATGTTATCGTGACAATTACCGATATGACCGGTAATGTTTTATGCTGGTCTTCCTCTGGTTCAAATAGTTTTAGAGGTTCCAGAAAATCTACCCCATACGCCGCTCAGGTTTCTGCAGAAATTACTGCTAAACGTGCCCTTGAATATGGCATGAAAGAAATCGAAGTTTTCGTAGCCGGACCCGGTATGAGCCGTGAATCTGCTATTCGCGCTCTGCAGACTACTGGTATTCAGGTAACTGCAATAAAAGACGTTTCCGGTATTCCACACAATGGTTGTCGTCCACCAAAACGACGCCGCGTCTGAGGAGGCTTTTTATTATGGC
>JAFXRA010000012.1 GCA_017526725.1 Candidatus Rifleibacteriota bacterium | reverse complement strand
TGGAAGTCTGTTCCCATGATTGTCAGCAACATAGAGCTTTATATTTGATACGGGTTTCCCTATAGGAATATTTTCGTAATATTTGTTTACCTGGAAGTTTGTTATAAATACGGTTGCTTCAGTTGGGCCGTAAAGATTTATAAACTTATAGCCCTTTGGTGGTTCAATTGGAACAAGTTTTTCACCGCCGGTCAGCAGGTATTTGAGAGAAGTGTTCTTGATGCCTAAGGCAAACTGTCTGCCGACCTGAGTTGTCATAAAGGCGTGGGTAATGCCGTTCTTCTCAAAATATGTATTCAGTGCAATTAAATCTAATCTTATTTCTTCTGGAATGATGTGTAATTCGGCGCCTGCTGTAAGAGGACAGAATATATCCATCATAGAAGCATCAAAACCGTAAGATGCGTAGGCTGTTGTTTTGGAAGAGCTATTGAGTTTGAACTGCAAATGATAATTATTGCAAAATGCCGATATATTGCCATATTCAATCATACAGCCTTTTGGAATGCCAGTAGAACCTGAAGTATAAAGCAGAATAAACAGATTTTTAGGATTAGGCTGAGGCAGTTCTTCTTTATAATCTGGCAAAGCCGTGATTTCATCAATAAAAAGCACTTTACCAGTATATGCCGGCACTAACGACTGCATTTTTCTAGTTGTAATAAGAAGTTTTGCTCCGGAATCCCTAAGCATAAAATGCAGTCTATCCTGCGGATAAGTCGGGTCTAATGGCTGATAGGCGCAGCTGCTTCTTGCCACACCCAAAGAAACAATTGCCATGTATTCGCATCTAGGAATAAGAACAGCAATAACATCTTCTGCTTTATAACCGCTTTTTATCAGGTATCCTGCCAGATTAGACGTAATTTTGTCTAACTTGGCATAGCTGATTTTCATATTCTTATATACTACTGCTGTATTTTTCGGGTGTTTTGAAACTATATCGCTGAACATGTCTACGACAGTTTTTGTAGTATCAAATTCTGTTTCTGTATTGTTAAAACTGTCTAGTTTGGCTTCCTGTTCTTTCGAAAGAATAGAAATATCTTTAATTTTATGACATTTTGTCAGATTTTCTATGGCAACTTCAAAAGATTGCAGAATATTTATTATGCTTGCTTTTTCATATAAATCGGAACGGTAACTGGCTATTATTGAGAATTCATTTTTATTAAAAACAATAGAAACCGCAAGTTTATAATCTTTAATATTATCTTTTAAATCAAAAAGATTTCCTTTATTCGATGCTTCCGCAAAGCTTTGCTTTGCTCCCCCCTCAGTCTCACTTTGTTCGACAGCTCCCCCGCTTATTGTGGGGGAGCATCTTTTAAAAATAAGATCAGTATTTATATTATATTTCTTTGCCATCTCTTCAAAAGGCAGAGCATTCTTGGCAGAGTTTTCTATCTGTTCTTCTAATTGAGTTAAATAATCGCTAAGAGTAGTATTTTCATCGAATTTGCAATAAACAGGAATGGTTTCCCCTTTTGCCAATATATATAAGGCGTCATTAGCACCTGAAAATCTAGCTATTACTATGCTAAAAACGGCGTTAAACAATGTATTTTCTGTAATGTTGAATTTGATGCAAAACTTTTTAACAGATTCACTCTCAATTTTTAAATCGTATTTATATTCGGATATATTTTTCTTATTTGATTTTTTGTCTGGAATCGGTAAAGATTCTGTTTCTATGCCAGAAAAAATAGAATCAAAATATTCTGAAGAAGTCATTGATTTATCGGGCTCCTTATTCTTTTGCAAATTCTAACACTCTATCACTCTCTAATCTAATATATAATTCTATTTTATACAATATTGAACAAAGATATTTTTGATTATAAAAAGAATAAGAAGGAGGGTTGCAATTGTTCATAATTTTGTTTCTACTTAGTATAGAAGCGTGCAGGTGTGTGGCACCCACACGCTAGAATACTTCTTAGTTAAGTTCTGTTGTTATTAACAACATTGCTATAACTAAAAGTATAAGCGTAATTATTCTCAATGCTATACATCCTTCTTATCCGTAAAGGACTGTATAGCAGACATAAGGCTTGTAGGCTTGCTATACCTGAGCTTTTACGAGCTTTTTGTTATTTTAGATTTTTTGATAAAGAACTTTCCCTAATCAATGATTTGTGGAGGATCATCGTTTCGTAGAAGCTGTGCAAAAACTTGAAATTTGCTGAAAATCAGTATTTATATGTTTGAAGCCTACCCATTGTCATAAACGTATAGCTTTCAGGGCTAAAGCCCATACGCTATACTTTTTATGACAAATGTGTAGGCAATTAGCACAATCTAATTTGGACTTAAAAATTAGTTTTCGCACAGCCTTTTGCGATGACGTAATATTTTAGATGAACATATAGTAATCATTTTTAAAAGGAAAAATGGACAAAAAATTTTTAAAATCTTTATTTTGGTGAAAATTTTCACAAGCGTATGGTGATTAATTTTTTTAGGAAAGGGGGAAACCCTTCACTCAAAGTAATTACTGCTTGGCAAATTCTAATACTGTGTTATTGAGGTCTATGGCACGAATGTAGGTAATTTTGGTGGCGATGGCTTTGATAACTTCTATTCCGTGAATGTCAAAATCGTTTTCTTCTGTTTGATAAGTGGTGGGGTCGAAGGGCACGCCGTTATCCCTGATTCTTAGCATAAGCTTATCTTCTTCGATGTTAAGACAAATATCTATCCAATGGGAAGATTTGCCGCCGAACTTAATGCAGTTTACTGCCATTTCTTCAGCTGCAAGGGCAGCTATATTAGCCTTTTCTTTGCTGACACCATGTTGAACGCAGAATTCCTTGATTTCTCTTGGAATCATCGGGGTTTCGTTTTCATCAGACTTTATTGACAAATCCAGATTAACACCAGGGTTTTCATCAGGAATCATATAGAAATTACTGCCTTTGAACTTGATTTTTCTGTATATATAAGCAATCAGAGAAGACAAGGCTTCGGCAGAAACAAAGCCAATTGCCAGACCGCTCAGGCCGTTTCCCTTAAAATGATACATATCAATGTAAATGCCTAGCCAGGCCAGTGGAATTACTAGAAAACCGTTTTGCATAAAGGTTACAAGGCTTGCCTGTGTGGTCTGTTCAATGGTTTCATAATAGCTTGTTAAAAACTTGTTCCAGACATGGAAAGGCAAACAGATTACGAATAATTGTAAGGTTGTTATCAAAATCTGCTGCAGCGGGTCTTGAGTAATGCCGAACATAACGCTTATTTGTTTTGTAAAAATCAAAGAAGCAATAAAAACTACTGTGGTAGCCACAAATGCGTATTTAAGAGTTTTATTACACAGGGCTCTGATTCCGAAATAATCACGTTCTCCGTATAAGATACCCGCAATGTTGGGTATTACACCAATGATGCCGTCAGTAACCATTTCTATAATAAAAAGAACATTTTCGCAGACAGTATGCACCGATAAGCCGGAGTCGCCAGTGTACCGAATGATTATAGTATTCAGCCCAAGCTCTTTAATAAAGCTCATAATCATGAAAACCAGCATTGGTATACTTGTTACAAAAGTTTCTTTGAATGGTTTAAAACTCTTTATTTTAACGAAAGTCACCATTCGTTTTGGCGATTTTATATACCAGATAAAAACAATCATACCGATTGTGTAGCCGAGCACAGTCGACAAAGAAGCTCCCATTGTGCCCATAGAAGTGTATTTTAAAAAGGTATAATCTAATAAAAGATTAAATATGTTAGATACAATCATGTAGGCAGAAGCTAATTCCGGGTGGTTTTCTACACCCAAGAAACTTCCCATAAAAAGTCCTATTCCCAAAAGAGGAGAGCCAATCATAAAAATCAGCAGGTAGTCGCTGGACATTTTGATTAGCTTTTCACCGCCGCCAGCAGCAAGAAGCTTTGTAATAGGCTCAGCGGTAAATGGGGCAATAACGGCAAATAAAAGACCCCAAACAACGGTAAACCAGAAAATAGCAGAAAAAATCTCAGAAGCACCCTGTTTATCTCTTTTTCCAAGCAGAACACCTGCTGCTATAGAAGCACCGATACCCAAACAATAGCCGGCAATCTGGATTATTGTTTCAACCGGCAAAACAAGTCTTATTGAAGCTATTGCTTCAGCACCTAGAAAATTGCCAACCAGAATAGTATCAACAATATTGCCTATTTGCAGTGCCATGGCCATCATGATGCCCGGTAGCAGATACTGTTTGAACTTTTCGTCTATTAGACGGGTATTTCTTTGATGTACTGGTTCCATATATTTGAATTCTCAGAAATTTTGATAAATAACATTATATATTGTAGTTTTAGATATTACAATAATAAAGCGCGAGAAGCTTAGGGCAAATGCAAACCTTTTCTTTTAAAGGAATTGAGAGTTAAGAAAAGCCTACACATTTGTCATAAAAAGTAAAGCGTATGGGCTTTAGCCCTGAAAGCTTTACGTTTATGACAATGGGTAGGCTACAAAAAATAAATACTGATTTTTCATCAATTTCTAGTTTTCGAACAATCTTTGGAAGGCTCTACAAAAAAATTATTCTCAATTTAGATTATTAGCTCAAAAAGTTTACTTTTGCCTGCTTACCTTATAACCCCTTGACTCAAAGCTTATTAGCAAGTAGAATATCCTAGTGTTTTTCAATGTATAATTGAAAAGCAAAAGCAATCTAAGGTTAATAAATGCAGTCTGATAATATTGAAACAGAAAAATCTTTGAATCCATATATTTCTTTAACAGGCGCCTTTGCGTTGTCTATAGGAACAATATTAGGCTGGGGTTCTCTGATTGTTACCGGTAATACATATCTGCTCAAGGCTGGTCCTGTTGGAACCATTCTGGGAATTTGTCTTGGGGCTATTGTAATGCTGATTATTGCAAATAATTATAGCTTTCTGATGACAAGATACCCGGATTGCGGTGGTGCATATTCTTTTTTAAAAAAAGCATACGGATATGATTATGCATTTATTACCGGCTGGTTTTTAACATCGACATATCTGGCTGTATTATGGGCTAATATTACGGCTATACCTTTATTTGCAAAAAGTTTTATAGGTAATATTTTTCAATTCGGATTTAAATATACTATTTTGGGTTCGGAAATATACTTAGGCGAAGTTCTAATCAGTTCTCTAATATTGATACTGATTTGTTGGTTCCTTGCAAAATCCAAGAAATATTCAATGGGTTTTATGACTCTATTGGTTGGTGTTTTCGTAACCTTGATTTTAGGTTGTTTTATTTTTGTAATAAAAAAGCACTCTGGAGTTCTAAATTTAAACCCAGCTTATGCCCCTTATTCAGAAGAAATGCTCCAGGTTATTTATATAGCTTGTATTTCACCATTGGCTTTTAGCGGTTTTGAAAACATATCTCATGCTTCAGAAGAATTTAATTTTTCAAAGGACAAGATTTTTAAATTATTATCAGGTGCTATTCTAGCAGCGGCTTTATTCTATATTATTATTCTGGTTTTATCTGTAAATATTTATCCTCCTCAATATACTTCCTGGTTTGATTATATTAGTAATTTGAGTAAGCATGATGGAATAGAGAAATTCCCTGTTTTTTATGTAGTAAATCATTTTCTCGGCGATTATGGTCATTTCGCTTTATTAATTTCTTTGTTTGCTTTAATAATAACTAGTTTAATCGGAAACACCCATGCTTTAAGCAGGTTATTTTACAGACTTGCCAAGGATAACATTATTCCTGGAAAATTCTCTGAATTAAATAGTGATAATGTTCCTTCCAAAGCTATATGGCTGGTTTTCGGTCTATCTCTTTGTATCCCTTTTTTAGGAAGAACCGCTATTGGCTGGATAGTCGATGTTACTACCATAGGTGCAACCTTAGTTTATGCTTTTGTTTCTATTTCAGTATGGAAAATAGCTAAAGAATCCGGTTTAAAGAAAGATAAGATCTGTGGCATTCTTGGTTTGCTATTCATGGTGGGTTTTATAATTTATCTGCTTTCTCCTAATATGTTTACTTCAGGAAAGATTTCTACAGAATCTTATTTGTTGTTTCCTTTATGGTCTATTTTGGGGTTGCTTTATTTCAGACAACTGCTTAAAAAAGATAATGACTGTAATAATACACGTTTTGGCAAGTCAACGATTGTGTGGGGCCTTTTGTTTGCAATAATGCTAAGTACTTCTCTTACCTGGATGCTTGATACTAATCAAAATGCATCAGAAAAACTTATAACAGACCTAGAAACTGCGAAAATAGTAAATTCTGAGAATGTTAATCTTTTAGCAACTAACGTCTACAACCTGTACAATCAGAATTTAATGAATATTATTGTGTTTGTAATAGTTATTTCTTTATCAATAATTGTGCTGATTGGTAATTATTCTTTTATAGTAAAAAGAACTCATAATCTTGAAATTGAGCGCAAAAGCATGGAAAAGGAACTTGAAATCAGTCAGATGATTCAAGCCTCTGTTTTGCCGGTTAATTTCCCTGATAAGGATAGATTCGATCTCTATGCTTCTATGACGCCATGCAAAAGCGTTGGCGGTGACTTTTACGATTTCTTTAAAGTAGACGAAAATAGTGAAGCCGTAATAATTGCAGATGTTTCAGGCAAGGGAATTACTGCTGTTATGTTTATGATGAATGCAAAGGTTGCTATAAAAGAAGCTGTGCTTAGCGGTATACCTTTGGCAGAAGCAATAAAAAAGGCTAATATAGACCTTTGTGAACATAACAAGGCAAGAATGTTTATAACTGTTTTTATAGCTGTACTTAATTTAAATACCGGTGAATTAAGTTGTATAAATGCGGGTCATAATCCGCCTCTTATTCATCATAACGGTATTTGGGAATACTGTAAAATAAAGCATTCGGCTCCGATGGGGGTTTCGAAAAAAATAAATTATAGTGAAGTTAATATCAAACTTGACCATCAAGACGCGTTTTTCATGTATACAGACGGAGTTACAGAGGCTAAGGATATTAACGATAATCTTTTAGGGGAAGAAAGGCTATTTACTTTTGTTTCTAAGCAGGATATTCAACCTAAAGTTCTTTTGAATAATACTTTAGAAGAGTTGAAGGCTTATGCTGGTAACGCTCCTCAAAGTGATGACATTACCATGGTAATGTTTAAGTATTTGTGATTCAGGGATAGAGAAAAGTAAACTAAAATAAAAAAGCTTGGGTTTCCCCAAGCTTTTTTGTTTTAGTTTACTGAGCTTCTACATTAAGCATGAACGATTCAGAATGTGAGTTGAATTCCGGAGCATACATGCACATGATTTCAGCAATACCAGTCTGATACTGACCAGCTAACTGAACACGCAGTTCGTATTCGAATACGTAAGTTCCTTTTGCCAGATAGTCAATATAGAAGTGTGAAGCAGCATCTTTGGTTGCTTCGTAGTAGCCAATACCATCCTGCCATTTATATCGAGAAATGACATTTACTGGTTCCATGCCGCTGCCGCGCTGGTCTTTCATATGAACAAATTCCAAATCGCGGTCAGTGCGCAATTCTATGCGAACAACAATCAAATCGCCGACTCTTACTTTTCCGTCTTTTACAGGAGTAATTACAGGACCTTTTTCTGTGTTGGTCTTGATATAGAGTGATTTTTTCAGCTTAAGATTGTTTTCGAAAGGTGTTACCTTGGACATATCTTCGATATACTGCCAGTGAACGGCACCCCAGGCAACGCCTTTGTCTTCCTTCTTAACCTGAATATCACCCATCTGAGGCTTAACTTCAGCACCAGAATATATTTTCTGGTAGTAGCCAGTGCCAGCTTCAATCTTTTCAGGTTTTACTTCTTCGTTGTTCAGATATACTTTGACTACTTTATCAGAAGCAAGCAGGTCACAGCCTCTGAGAATCAAAGCATAAATGGCATCAGCAGTTGATTTTGTGGTTTTCCAGCACTGAGTCTGTTTCTGTTTGAGCAGCCAAACTTTGCAGTCTTCAACGGCTTCTTCGTCTTTTGTGATTTCAGAGAACATTTCAATCATCATAGCCTGAGTTTCAATGTCAGCTCTGTTCCAAGAGTAGCCGATTTCGTTTTCACGCCAGAAGCGGCCCATTTCATCATCTGTTACGCTTCTTTCCTTAATGCTCTTAACTATGTCTAGCGGAGTCTGTTTGTCTCCAAATCTTTGCAGACCAAGAGCAATGTGAGCCTGACTCATTCTATAAGGAACTTTCAACCAATATTTCTGAGCCTGTTCGATAAAGAAATCTACTGCTACTTTGTAGTTGCCAGGTATTGGTCTTTCTTTCAGGAAGAATGAACGACCATAGAGATAGAACGCGATGATAGAATCCATATGATTATGTTCTTTAAATTCTTTATCATAGCGAACAATATTATCATACAATTCCTGTATCTTAGAATCCATGAAGTCAGCACAGCGTAATGCAGTAACAAGATCTATTTCAACACCAAGATTTCTTAAGCGGCCATAACCAGTCATGATATACATTGTTATGAATGTATTGCCGTAACCGCCTGGGAACCATGGGAAAGAGCCATCGCCTAACTGCATGTTGTTCAGTTTCTTTGTTGCTGCTTCAATTTCACGAGCTAGTCTGGCTTCTTCAAAAAGAACACCTATATGATGTTTCTGTTCGTTTTCATCTTTTGCATCAAGAACCCATGGGGTTTCCATCAATGTTACTGATTTAAGATGCTGGTTCTTTTCTAAGTTGGACTTCAAGGCAGTTCCCTTGTTATAGAGTTCATCCTTTGCCCAGATGTCGAATACTCTTCTGATCTTCGGGTTGGAATTTGCAATATGCTGAGCCAGCTTATTTGCATAAATTCTATTGAAAGTCTGTTCAGAGCATTCATGTGGGAATTCGATGAGGTAGGGGAGTGCCTGAATTGCATACCAGGCTGGGTTAGATGTCATTTCGACAGTCAGACCTTTGTGTTCAAGAGTCTTTGATTCTCCAGACTTCTGCAATTTTTCAAATTTGAAAGTCTTGGTTTCCGGACCTCTTATTGGTAATGGAGTAGATTCGGTTACAAGTATTCTTGAAGAGAGAATTGGCAATAGGCCTTCTTCCCCGTCAGAATGAGTATTTGTAGCACCAACAGCTTTGTATTTAACAAAACCAGGTTTATATGGAACGTCCAATACCCAGCTGAAACCTCTTGATTGTTTAGCAGGAACAGTAAAACTCTTCTTGCTTTCGTTATTCTTGAATTCAGCATTTCTGCTTTCATCTGTAATAGCATCATAGAGTTCAAGAGCTACAGAACCAGTTTGTTCTTTATCACTAAGGTTTGTAACTTTTACTGTGAAAGCTATCTTATCGCCTTCTCTAAGGAATCTTGGAGCATTAGGCTGAATCATCAATTCTTTCTGAGTGATGACTTCTTCTGTAATAGAACCGCTCTGAAGTTTTGTGCCATGAGCGAAGCCCATAAATTTCCAGGTTGTGAGCGCTTCAGGCATTTCAAAATCTATAGAAACAATTCCTTCTTCGTTAACTGTTAACTGTGGAAGGAAGAATGCTGTTTCATTAAGATTAGATCTGGCTTTAACTTTAGAAAGGTCAGGTTCATTTGAAGAACCGCTTTCTTCTTGTTCATCATCATCAGATTTAGTTTCATCTGCCATAGCTGGTTCTTCAGCAGCAACAGATTCACAAACTTCATCACAAGCATCTACTTCTTGAACAGCCCTTGCACCTGGTGCAGCTACTGATTTCATCAGTATGCGGCCGCCCATTGCATTGCTTTCATAAGCCATTCCATCATCCATGTATCTGTAACCATAGTAATCTGTTATTATACTGTCTGGGAATGATGGGAATCTGGCATAGCCTGGATAAAGGTTTTCTTCTTTGAAATTAACTCTAAATGAAGACAAATAATTCTTGTCGTTGGAGAATGTATTGTTTATAGAGTTTCTATCACTATAGAAAACATACATGCTAGGCCAATAATGGTTTACATAAGCATCTAAACTTGCATCATACATTGAAGCAAGCATTTCGATACTTTTCATTTCAGCGTCTTCGCCAGAAATTTCAACTTTCCAGCTTTCTCTGGAACCTGGTTCCATCTTTGAATTGAAATGAACAAGTTTTAGTTTAAGATTCTTTGTTGTCCAACTTACATTGACGTATCTGTCTACGCTATAAAAAGAATTTTCTTTAACCTGGAATACTTTGACGTGGAATCCACCACGCATTTCTTCGGTAACCGGGTAGGAAATGAATTCTTTGTTATTTGCCGGGTCTGTCCAGAAAGACTTCAAAACTTTTTCTCTATGGCAAATTTCAACATAAGCAGGACCCTGGTCGTAACCAGTTGCCCAAAATGCTTTAAAAGTATCACCAGGCTTGAGGTCATTTGATAGGGTTTTATAGAAGAAAGGAAGTTTTACAGACATCTTGTTGGAAGAGTGAGATATAACAGTAATATCGTGCTGAGTTGTTACTTCTTTTCCAAACCTGTCTTCGCTATCTGCTTTAATTCTGTATAGGCCTTCTGGAAGCTTGATTTCTTTTGAATAACCGCCTTCATCGTCAGTAGCAAATCTTTCTTCAAATACTACTTCCCCTTCTTTCATGTTTCTAATGGCGATTCTGTCGTCTGTGACTTCAGTAAGGCCATAGGAATGACGTTCCGGGGTTTTAGGCTGAATAAGTTTATAAATTCTGATTTTACCATCTGCTTTAATTGGTTCGCCATCATGAGTGCTGCTTACAACACCTATCTTAAGGCTTTCGTCGGCATTAAGCTCTTCAGAAGCACTAACAGCTAATTCCATTGCAGTATAGCCAATTCTGACAGTTCTGGCTCCGCTTCTGGTTTCACCAGTATTGTCGGTTATATCGGCAGAAACAGAATAGTTGAAAATCGGGTCTAGTTTTGTATCAATAGAACGGTCTGGTTTAGCTGTAAAACTAATTTCGAATTCACCATTTTCATTAGTTTTAATGGTTCCGTGAGCTATTTCCTGAGAATTATCAATACGAGGAGCCCACCAGCACCAATATGGGAAGGAGACCATTCTTCTGACTCTGAATTTAACTTCAGCATTGTCTATGGCTGCTCCAGTATAAGCAAGAGCCTGACCTTTCAATTTTACAGTCTGACCAAGCTGATAACCTTCTTGTGGAACGTCTATATTTACTTTGAATTTTGGTCTCTTGTATTCTTCAACTTTTAAATAGGTTGTAGACCAGATGTTGCTGCATTTTAAAGTGTAAGTTCCTGGAAGTCTGTCTGTTGGAGTAAGGAATGTTCCTGTAACCGAACCAAATTCATTGGTAACAAGGTTCAATGAGTTTACTTTCTGGTTATTGGGGTCTGATAAAGTGATTTCAAGGTTCTTGTTTTTGATTACAGTATATTCGTTTGTTTCCTGATTATATTTTATTGCAATAGCTTTAAAGTAAACAGTCTGACCAGGTCTGTAAATGCTTCTGTCGGTAAAGAAATAGAGATTTTGACGTGTTGACTTATCGTTGTCATTATAATATGAATACCAACTTACGTCTTTGTACATCATATCGTCTTTGTATTTGCAGAAAAGCATAAGACGGTCATTCTTATTTACAGAAAATTCCATAGAACCTGACTTGTTGGAGGTAGCTGAAGTTACCTGAGTGAGCTTTCTTCCATGGTAATTGTAATAATAAACCTTTAATTCAGCACCTTCTAAGGGTTTTCCTGATACAGAGTCAAGAACGAATGCCTGATTTTTTCCGTTTTTAAGAGCATTTCTTGCTATTAAGGCTAAGTCGCTTATTTGTAATGCTGTAATATTAATAGCATTATCTTCTTGAGAAAAGCTTTCTCTGGCAGAAGCGATCAACCAATAAAAGCCCTTTTCTAATTTTGGCAAATCAACAAGTTTATCATGAAATTTATAGTCTGATTCCGGGTCTAATTCAACATCAAAGGCATGAGTAGGGGCTTGAGAAAGTAATTGGAAAACTTCACCTCTGGTATAAGAATCACCACTAGTTGAATCATTGCTGAGAATATCACTTTCAGAACGTTTTATAATTCTGAAATAGGCATGTTTCAGATTTTTAAAAGCAATTTTAATTTTGCTTGTATTTGAAGTTAGTATTTTTTCTGTGCGGTAATTAATACTCGGGGCTTTAATTGATGAAATCAGATTGAAAGCCTTTTTACCGCCTGTACTCTTTGGAAACTTTTCATAAGCTTTTTCAGCATAATCAACAGCTTTTACAAATTCGCCCTGTTCAGAGTAATTATTAGCAACATAATACATTGCTGTAGCAGTGTATTCGTTGTTGGGATATTCGTGAACGATTCTTTTCATCGCTTCGATATATCTATCATTTTTATCTGGACCCAATGCAACTTTTTTTGCCCAGTTCAATCTTTCTATGTCATTGTAAACAAGAGCATTTTCATTGTTTGTTGCTTTATTTAGAGTTAGAAGTCTTTGATAGAGTTTCAAAGCTTTGAAGTTGCAGGAATCAGAATCAAGAGTTTCGGGTTTCCAGTTGATGAATTCATCAACTGAGCCAAAAACATTGGAATCAGCATCGATTTCAAATGCTACCTGAGGCTTAATAGTGCTTTGATTGTTGTCGCCATAAAAACCTAAAGCTTCATAAACAAAGAATTCAAAAAGGTTGCTTCTTAAATCTGTTGGTTGATTCCCTGACTGCAAAAAGCCGTCAAATTTGCTTATAGGAATCTTTGAAAGTTCTTCTTCATTTTCTAACACAGAGTCATATAATTTTCCGATATGACCGAAAAGCTTTGGCAAATCCCAGGTTTTGAAATCTTTTAAATCGGTGTCAGCAGAGGTTGTAGAACGCCTCATAAATTTATAGCGGTTTCTGTTATAGTAATGGAAATACCACTTAGCGAGAACAACTTTCAGCATTGGCTGTATAGTTGCATCAGCACTTTCTACAGCTTTTTCAAAGCGAATTATTTTTTCTTCAGGGGAATTTCCTTGAATTGTGCCTTCGGTTATAATCTTTTTACAAACAGCTCTAATAGCCTGAGCATGATCCTTTTCTTTAATGGCTTTTTCATAAATAGGCTCAATTTCTTTTAAAGCAGTCTGAGGAAGTCCTTTGTTATCAGCTTCCTGTACCTTTTTCCACATATCTTCGTAGCTTTGAGCAGACAAATTAAATGGGATCATAGCCATAATCAGCACCGCCAGTATAAATTTATTAATTTTCATATTGTCATCCTTGATAAAGATTTCAGCTGGATTAAGCTTTTTAAGCAAAAACTGTTTAAGAGCCAAGAGATTAGAGAGTAGAGATAAGGGAATTGTTTTAGCACTCAAGCTATCGAATATTAGTAATAATTCGTTAGTTTACTAAACAAACCTCTTATCTCTCATCTCTTATTTCTTTTCTCTATCTGTTGGTTCTGGAATCGTGATATCAATCTGCTCAACCTTACCGTTATCGAGACTTTCAAGAGGTTCGTCAAAGAGTTCCTTGTCGCCGCAAATGATAATTCTCATTTTGTCTGGCTTCAAATACTTATTGGCCACAGCTTTGACATCTTCAGCAGTTGTTTTTTCTACAGCTTCTTTCTGCTTCTGCAAGAAATCATATGGAAGTCCGAACAAATCATAAGTAAGCATTCTGTTAACAATCTTTTCTTTGCTGTCAAAGTTGAAAACAAATTTGTTCAGATATGGCTGTTTGCCGCTGTTTAGCTCTTCTTCGCTTACGCCTTCGGTCTGGAACTTTTTGATAACATCTTTTATCATTTTTGTAGCTTTGATTGCAGAACTACAATTTGTTCCTGTGAAATTAATGAACATTCCAGGATAAGTATAGTTAGAATCATAAACACCGTAGACTGAATAGCAGAGACCTGCTTTTGAACGTATGATATTGAAATATCTGCTGCTAAAGCCTCCGGCACCGAGAATATTATTCATGACTATTCTCTGTGGAACATCTTTATCATAAGATAAACCACCGATATGTCCTAAGAATATATTGGCTTGCTTAGCGTCTTTAATTTCAACATATCCGACACGCTGGTCAAAATCATATTTAACTTCAGGAATTGGCGGCAAAGTTTCGTTGCCTTTTTCCCATTTTTCAAAATGTTTTTTAAGCAAGGAAACCATTTCTTCCATCTTGAAATCACCGCAAACAGACATCATTACAAATTCTGGTTTGTAGTATCTCTTATGGAAATTTATCAAATCTTCTCTTTTTATATTGGCTAAGTCAGAGTATTCTGTCTGGGCAGCGAAAACTGAATCTTTGCCATAAATCATTTTTCGGAATTCTCTGCTGGCTACAGAAGAAGGATTATCATTTCTTCTGGCTATTCCAGATTTATAACCAATCATGGCCTGTTCAAAACGGCCTTCGTCAAAGCGTGGATGGCGAAGAATCTGGTCCATAAGTTCTACTGCTAAGTCTTTCTGACTGCTAAGCATATTTAAGCTTAAACTGTGGAAAGTGACATCGCCAGAAGTTTCAACAGAGGCACCAAGACCTTCTAACATTTCGTCTAATTCATCAGGAGACCATTTTTCAGTTCCGCCTTCTCTTAATAAATCGCCAACGATGTCACCAAGACCAATCTGATTCTTGGGTTCAAGGTATGAGCCGATGTTCACTCTTACAAAAACGTCTAACAGTGGCAAAGAATGGTCTTCCAGTAAATATATACGCATTCCATTGTTTAAAGTTACTTTATTAACATCTGGAATAGCTACATCGTGAAGTGGAGGGAATTTGATTGAATCAAAGCTGAATTCTACTGGTTCTTCTGCCTTAACAGAGGAGGTGTTAAAGAGAGAAAGAGCAATCAAAGAGCTGATAAAAAGTTTATTTAAAAGTTTTCTCATTTTGAAGCCTCCTTAGTTTCTTTTTCTTTAATTGTTTCTATAGTTGCAACTGTTCTGTTAGTTTTCTTGAAATATTTCTTGGCAACTCTCTGAATGTCTTCAGGAGTTACAGCATTTATTTTCTTAACTTCTTTAAAAACTTCTCTCCAGTTACCGTAAAGCTGTTGATAACTTGCTAATTTCATAGCAAATTCAAGATTATCTCTTAAGTCTCTAATAAAACCAATACTGGCTCTGGATTTAACTTTATCCAGTTCTTCCTTGGTTACTAGAGTATTTTGAAGCTTTTCAATTTCTTCGTCTATAATCTTTTCACATTCGGCATTGGTTTTGCCCTGAGCCGGATATGAATAAACTACGGCTAAGGTTGGGTATTTTCCACCAGGATAACCAGAAAAAGCACCTGTAGAAACAGCAACCTGTTCTTTTAAAACCATTCTCTTATAAAGTCTGGAAGTTCTTCCCTGACCAAGAATGCTCATCATAGCAATGATTGCCTGCATATCTGGATGAATTGATTCTGTAACGTGCCAGCCCATCATCATACTTGGCTGAGTTTTTTCTTCGATTTTTATTCTGCGTTCAGCTTTCTGTTCTGGTTCTACTGTTGTCAATCTGGTTGGTTTTTCACGTCTGGGAATACGGTCCCAGTATTTTTTTACAAGAGCTAAGCCTTCTTGTGGATCTACATCGCCAACTAAAGCGATAGTTAAATTGCTTGGAGAATAATACTTTTCAAAAAATTTCTTAGCTTCAGCTCTGTTATAGTTGATGATATCAGACATATGACCAACTATTGGAGTTCCATATGGGTGAGCCTTGTAGGCTGCAGCTAAAAATTCTTCATGTAATCTGCCTGAAGGAGTGTTTTCTGTTCTCATTCTGCGTTCTTCCTGAATAACCATGCGTTCTTTGTACATTTCTCTTAAAACTGGGTGCAAGAAACGTTCAGCTTCCATAGCTATCCAAAGTTCAAGCTTATTTGAAGGCATACTCATGATATAAGCAGTCTGGTCGGCTGATGTAAAAGCATTTAAGCCTACAGCGCCTTCTCTCTGAAGTCTGTTTGTGAATTCGTTTGGAATAACGAGAGCGTAAGATTCGTCAATAGCTTTTTGTAAGTCTTTCTGAAGTTTTTCCAGCTTTTTCTGGTCGGCAAGAAGACCTTTAGAGCGTTCTTCTCTAATCTGTTTGTCTAAGACATCTTCTTTTGCAATGCAAAGAACTTCTTTGGCGTAATCTTTTACACCAATAGTTGTTGTACCCTTAAAAGCCATATGTTCAAACATATGAGCTAGACCAGAATAGCCTTTGGGGTCGTCTGAACCGCCAACATTTGCCCAGGTAGTCATTGAAACTACTGGTGCGTCATGATTTGGGAATATTATCAGCTTTAAGCCATTGTCTAGAGTGGCTTCAAAGACTTTCTTTTCTAGTGCTGAAAAGTCGAATTCTTCTGCGTGCAGTACATTGGTTAAACAGCATACAAAAGATAGTAACAAACAAAGAAAAACACACTTTTTTAGTTGCATTTGTCGCTCCTAATAGTATCCTTAAGTAGATTTTTGTGTACATTATAAGTTCTCTTAAGAATATAGTCTAGCATTTTTATTTTAGACATTCTTCTTGTCCTAAAGCCTCTCCTTGAGGACTGCCGCCAAGGATGGCGTTATGCAAGCAAGCGACAGGATGGCTATCGAGTCGTAGAGAGGCTTTAAAAGCGTCCCCTGGAGGGACGCTACTTCAATAACCATGGGCAACAACGTTGCCCACGGAAAATAATATATAAAACTAAAGCGCCCGCTAGTGGCGCTACTTCATACCAAGGGCATCGCTGATGCCCTTGGGGCTTAATGTATCGTCCTATCGGACGAGTATTTAGAGAGAGTTCTATCCCTAGGGTGTCTTCGACACACTAGGTTATTAATGTAATGTCCTGCCGGACATATATTGTAAGAAATAAGACCAAAAATGGAGATATAAGATTCAAGATGGAGACATAAGAATTCTTGAAACTTCTATCTTCAATCTTATATCTTATATCTAAAAAAAATAAAAATTATAGGTGAAAAAATTCAAACTTCTGCCGAAAGGTACTTGAACTTGTTAGTTTAATCATTTTTGGGAAGTAATATGAAAAAAATAATAACTCAGGCTGCTATTGCTTTGTTGTGTGCTGCTCCATTGGCTGCAGAAGATTATCCTATAGATTTAATGATGAGAGATATGGGGTACACTTCGCTTTATATGACTATTGACGTTGTTAATTCTGTCAAAAAGAGTAATGCTGATGCTAAGGCGTATTATGCTACAAAGGGATTGGATAAGCCAAAAAAGAAAAGTTCCAGTGGAGTAATGCCCCACAAGGGATTTGAAAAAGAAGAAATATTACAGCCCAGAATTTCAGAAGCCAGTGAATCGCCTGAAATGATTCCTGCCTTATTGAGATATCATAAGGAAAATCCTAAAGCAGATAAAATAACAAGAAAGCTTGCTGTTACAACTTACTCACTTGGTCAATATAAAGAAGCCTTATACTGGTACACTTTGACATACCAGAGAAACAGAAGTGATTTGGAATCTCTATGGAATATGGCTTCAATAGCTGATTCAATAGGCGAAAAGCAGCAGGCTGTTTTGTATTTGAGGGAATATGCGAGAGTAGACCCAAATTCTGCCTGGGGAAGAATGGCCAGAAATATTTTAAACAGCGGCTATTCTGCCGACAATATGACAGAATCCTTTGATGATTATATGGCAAGAGTAATGAACGGCAGTTCAAATAACGGAGAATCTAAATCTTCAAAAGGTAAAGTTCAACAATCGGCTTCTGCCGGAGATGATGGAATGATTGTCGTTTCCGGAGATAAATATGATTTAGAATCTTTTGCTGCATCATATAGACCAAAAAAGAACTTCAATGAACCGGCAGCAAAAGGTGGTGACACGCTGAAAGGGAATAGTCAGACCAAGTCAAATACTAAGAAGAGTGGGTCGAAAACATCGTTAGAAAAAGCAACAGTATCTGAACCCATGCAGGAAGCACCTGCTATGCCAATCTCAAGTGCTCAGTTAGTTCCTGCCATGAAGGCTGGTGCTTCGGTAGATGAAGATGTTGGAGTGACAACTACGGCAGCCCCGCTTGGCGACTGACTTAAATGTAAAAAGCAGTTACATTATGTAACTGCTTTTTTTATTTCTATTCCAGCAACAGTAGCCCGCAGCCAAGGTTGTCATAGCAGCCAAGAGGCTTTTGCCTTATTAAATCGAGCTTTTTCGCATCCAGACATTTTAACTTGCCGCGGATAGTATATGACTGAATCTGCTTAATATTTGTATCTTCAGGTTTTGTTCTGTAGTATAACCTGTTATTTGGGCCATATTCAATTGTTTCTATTTCAGCAGAGTTTTTAAGCTGCTTTTCAAACCATGATTTCAGGAATTCTTCATCTAAATCTTCGTTTTTGGCAGCAGTTTTGTATGGTATCGCAAATAGCTTAAATTTAATTGTTTTAGTATTTTCAGGTAGTTCATCCAACTTTTCGCAGTGAGTTAGCTGACATTCTGGCCTTAGTTGCAGAACAGGCATTTTTTCAGAATAGACATCCATTGGAATTGAAATGCCTATTCTATACCATTCCAGCCGATAGAAGAAATTGGTCATCTTTTCGCCATCGGCTGAAAGATATTGACTTAATGCCGTTTTGACCTGAGATGGGTCAGTGATCATCTGTCTGTTTACTAAGTAAGTGCAGTGATACATAATTAGATGATAGAAGCGTCAGTTTCGCTTTCAACAGCCTGTGGACCGTCGAAATCTACAGTTTTTTCTGTAGCCCCTGATTCTTTTGCTTTCTGGGCTTTTTCTTTTTTACCTTTTAAGAAGAAATAAACCATTATAGCAACAGGAACAATGTAGAACCAGAACCAGAAAGTAGCCGGACTTGCTATTGCAGGAATCCCTGTAGGAGTGAATCTGTCAAGGTTGTAGAGAATACAGATAACAGAAGTCCATACAAAGAAGAAGTTCGGTATGCCTTCTGATGCACTCATAAAACCAAGACCGTTCGTTCTTCCTTTGGTAAATGGGTAAAACAGGTTGTTGCCCATAAAACCCGTAGAGTCTTCTATAATGTGTACCATTGACCCAAACAAGATAATTAAGGGATACAACATCCATCTTGGTATTGTGTACAATTCCGGGTGAGGTCCTTCAGGAATAGTAAAGAAGGTTACCAAACCAACCAGGAATGCTATTAACATTCCAAGAGTAAAGCTATGAGACCATTGTCTGTGCCAGGGCAGGAAAACTATTTCCATTTTGCCGTCGTCTCGTTTTGCAAATTCGAAGCATGGACCAGTCATAATGGCTATATTAGAGACTTTGTCGAACTGCTGATAGAATTCGCAGTTTACTTTTACTCTTGCGTGAGCCTTTTCCGGGTCTGTTAATTCAGTTCCGTCAAATGGAATCTGGCCTGTATCTACTTCAGGACCAATATCAACGCAGATTTCGCTGGTCTTTGTATCAAATCTCAAAAGATAGCTTCTCCAACGATTTGATGCAATCTGCATTGTATGAAGTTGAACTGTGCCTTTGCCTGTTTCAATTGCTTTATTAACAGCTTGAGCAACACCGTTGGCAATTTCTCTTGCATCTAATTTATTCGGGTCAGGCTTAACTTCAAAGTCTGATTTATAGAAATATTTCGCAAGTTTAAAATCCAATGTGTCCGGCAGAATTCCAAATAAACCGCCTAAGCAAAGAATGAATGATGATTCTTGAGCGGCCATATGAACTGCCTGAGGGAAGAAACTGGCTACTGCCATACCTGATATAAAATGTGTAAAGCCTTTCATATTATAATAACCCCAAGAATTTCAAGATTACATTTCCGTAGCCTGCCATATTTAAGCAGACGGGAAGAAGCAGAACACCCATAAGGTTCATTCTTCTAGCTTGGAACAATACAGGAATTAAACCTAAGCCGGTAGCTACTGTCATGATAAACATTCCGCCCCAGCCAGTGCAAAGGTATACTGCGGGAATTACTATAATCATTGCAATTACTGAAACCCACTGGAATGGAATGGTTTCAACTATTTTCAGGCATAATTTTGTAAACGGCATTAGAAGAAGGAATGAAATACCGGCTGCAAACAGCATTAGACCAACGAATATAAAGTATTCTTTAATGGTTAACACGCTAACAACTGGGTTGATTATGCAGGCCAGACCACCACGGGTTAAGCTTAAACCAGGAATGAAGAACAATAGGAAAGAACCAACATAATAGACTGTTTTGCATGTTCCATAAGACATTACAAATAGTCTGCCGTCACGCTGAGCAGTAGCATGGCCAGCCATAAGACCGCCGACCCCGGCAGTAACTATTGGAACAAATGCAGCGAAGAAACCGCCTAGGAAACCTCCGAAGGTTCCTCTTGCAACTAAGTCCCAGTCTAATTCAACTGATTCTGGTTCATGTTGATGAGGCACTTTGCCAATATTTATAACATTTGTTATAAGCCATGGCATTGCAAAGAGGCCTACAAATACAGGAGTAATGCTTTGGAAAGCAAACTGCACTGGAACCATAGTCTTTGCCATAACGATGAAACCAAGTAAGCCAGATGCCAGGAACAGCAAAAAGCCGATGCCAAGATAATACCAACCTTCTTTGAAGTTGGTCCAGCAGTCTGGAGACTGGCTTAAACCCTTAGGCCATTCAGACATTATTGAATAAATAATTACTGCACCAATTATCCAGAACATATGTGGAGAGGTAATGGCCTTAAGTGTCGGCAATGTATAAATAAATACCGGTGCTAGTATTGCGAGAGCTATTATTCCGGTTACAGAACCGATACCTGTCATAATGACGCCTTCAAAGCCTCTGCCTTTATTTACCCAGTCTGCACTAGGCAAAATATAATATGACATACTTTCATCGCCTGGACCAAAGTATGTAGCTGGAACTGTATTTAAAACTGAATAGCCCACAATCATGCCTATGCTTAAAGCTATTAGTTCCAATGGAGCCATTGTAGCTTCAAATTTCAATACAAAAAGCATGAAAATGCCTATAACATTGTAAATGTGTAGGGCAGGAAGAAAAGATATTATTGCTGAAGCGAAAATACCTATTAAGCAGAAATACAATAGGCTTAGGTATTCTGGATGCAGCAATATGTCTAATAGTTGTTCCATATTGAATACCTTTCTGCTTAATTATTAGGTAATACTTTTATGTATTCGTAAGGTCTTTTCAAGCTGATTTCTAACTCAGTAGTATTGGTCATTGGGTTATTATAGTTTTCAACTGTTCCAAAGACTTCAACTTTTGAGCCAATTTGTGGATGAGCCATTTTTTTCTTTGAGAATGAAGGAACGAATACTGAAAGACCGTTTTCTGTTCCATTTTCTAGCTTGATTATTACGCAGTCGTTTTCAACCGGCATAACAGACTTAACTGTTGCAAATACTTTTACGCTCTTCTTTATTAGTTTTTCATTTATTTCTTCAACCTTTGTGGGAGGAATATTTGTATCAACTTTATTGTTCTGAGGAGCAAAAGCTTTTGCTAATGGTCTTCTCGGCTTCTTTTCATCATAAATAGCTCTGATATGTTCAGGAGCATTAACTAAGAGACTGGCAACATTCTGCTGAACTCTGACCTGGCCTTCAACTTCAACTTCTTCGCCTGCTCTTGGTTTGTCATTGTCATTAACCTGTTCAGCAACTTTCTTATATGCTGTTACTCTGATTTCTTTCTTTTCACATTCTTTGAATCTCTGTTTGTCGGTAACTATTTTGCCGTTTTTATCGTAGAACTGAATTACGTTGAAAGACAAAGTTCCCCATTGATTCATGGTTGCGTCTTTATCGGCATAACCAATGATTCTTACATGAGCAAAATTAGTCAGAGGAGTTAATTCATTAATGTTAACTTTTGCTGTTTCTACATGTCTTGCGTAGAAAAGAAGCATTGCCAAACCCAAAGTAGAAATCAATACAGAAATAACTTTAAAAACTCTGATTGATAAACGTTTCTGAGTTTCTGTCTGACAGTATGGACATCTGGTTTCAGTTCCTACAAATCTGCCGCAGCTTGGGCAGTGAGTTTCTGAGTGATAGAATTCAGCTTGAGGATCTCTGTTTAAAGATTTGGAAATATCTTTCAGAGATTCAACAATTTGATTTAATTGTTCTTTGTTTTCCTGTTCCATAATCCCTCTTTCTTACATCAATTATTTTTTAAAGCATGAGACACTTGATTAACAAGTGCTTCACGAGTGTTTTCATCTGGTTGAGAAGGAATAGCTATAACAATAGCTGTTGCACCTGTATGACCAAGTTCGTAATCAGAACCGACACAGCTTTTTACAGAAATATTCGGGTAATTCTGCATAAAGGTGTTCTTAACAGCATCAGCAAGCTTTTTACCGTTTTTGCTACTGTGATAATGTCTTATCTGAATATCTTTTATGTTTTCAACTTTCATAGAGATAAGCAGATAAAGGTTTTTAATCATATTGGCTTCTAAAACAGACTGATATTCCGGCTTTTCTAAGGTGTTAGGCATATTGAGTCTGGAAACCTGTGCTCCTGAATAAGCAAGAGGTTTTGTAAGATTAGAAACCATGCTGTCAAGAGTATTGGGAGCCATTATAGCAATTTTTTTGTTTAAAAGGGCAGGGGAGACGGCCTTGGCTTCGAGAATAGGAAGTATAACCGGTTCTCCGTCAGTGGTCAGAGTCTGACTAAAGGAATTATGACCTAGACCTGGCTGAACATCTATTTCAAATTCTTTTGTATTTATAGGATAATCGAAATAGAAGAAACCTTTCTGATTGGTCTTAGCTATAACCTGATTGTTAT
Source organism: Candidatus Rifleibacteriota bacterium (assembly GCA_017526725.1). The sequence continues at coordinate 4,102 of JAFXRA010000012.1, read as the reverse complement.
GTCTTATAACGGCGTTTGGAAGAGGCATTTCGTTGAAACCTATAAGTTTGCCTAACACGAAACGCTGAATAGGCATAGCTACTGGTAAGCTGATTTGGGACTTAACACCGTTATCTGTTGTTACGCAAACCTTAACCTCTTTGGTTTCATTACCGTTTAATTCTAAGAAGGCAGTAGTAATACCAGATTCATCGGTAACTAATTCTTCTGATTTATTATTGTATTCAAGCTTTGTGATTATGCTTCTTGTGTTGAGATTATTCTGTTCGTCGAACAAAACAACATCTATCGGGAATCTGCCTTTGAAACCCATTGGAATATATTGAGCAACAGGTTTGAATCCAATTTTGTTAACAGGAAGGTTAACTTCAAGATTAATTTTCTTTTGGGCTGACGGCATGCCTTCATAGCTTTCTGCCATCATTGTAAGTTCATATTTGCCACTTCTTAATGGAGAAGTATTGTACAAAGAATATGTCATCGGGTAGGCCATAATATTCTTTATGTCTACATTGGCGTCATTCAAATTGTCTATTTTTGCATAAACATTCTTGACCGCTTTATTGGCTGTAAACAGAATATTAAAATATGGCCCGTTCAAAACGAGATTGTTTTCTGAACCGTTATATAAGTCTATTTTGAGAGGTCCCTTTTCGTAGGCCTTTCTAATAGCTTTCCAAAGTATGGCTGCTTCGTTGGTTAAACCCTTGCCTGAGCGAAGATTCTTTTCTGAATCAGGTACAGAAATGTAGCTTCCTTCAGTTAGAATTGCAGGGGCGTTGTTGTTGCGGAGAACATAAAAACCAGCGGGAATCTGTTTTGAATAGTCAGTAAATTTTGCTTCTTCAAAACCCTCAGTTAGATGTTTGCCAACAAAGTTAGGAACACCGCTGTCTAAGGCATTATAATATATTTCTGTGTGGTTTTGCGGTTTGGGATTCAAAGAAGCATTGTGGTGAATTGATATAAACAAGTCAGGCATTGCTTCGTTTGATAACTCTACGCGTTTAGACAGAGAAAGAGCTTTGTCTTTTGCTCTTGTTAAAGTAACATTTGCGCCGTCATGTTCCAATAACATTTTAAGATAACGAGCAACACGCAGGTTTGTTTCTGATTCCTTTAAGCCAAGGTGACCAACTGCACCAGAATCTGCTCCTCCATGACCTGGATCTAGCATGATGTTTAAACCGTTAAGAGGTTTATTACCTTGAGCAAAGGCTGGAAATGTGGACAATAGAAATAATAAAGCTAGCTTTTTATAATTTTTCATGTGTACCATCTTAGCATAATATTTCTATATTCCAAATTTATTTTTATTTTCTTTAAGTTGTTGGAAGAGTCGGAAGTGTTAGAAGAGTTGTCCTAAAGCCTCTCCTTGAGGACTGCCGCCAAGGATGGCGGCGTGCAAGCGAGCCACAGGATGTGAGCGAATCGTTGAGGTGGCACGTAGTGCCGGAGTGGTGACCGAACTAGAGTTGCTCTTGTTTAGCGATAGCGTATTTATAATTGGTTTTTATTGTAGTTAGTTGTTGCGGACAGTTGCTTGCTCAACCTTAGATTTATTGCTAATTATCGCTTGTTTGAGCACTAAACAATCCTCTCATCTCTCATACTCTTATCTCTTATCTCTAAAATTAATATAAATACTTAAATCAAAACCTAAATTGTGGTAAAATAGTAATTCACAAATAGTTCGTTAAATGGAGATAAACATGCCATTATATACATATAAAGCTAAAGACCCGGCAAATAGCTGCGATTACTGCAAAGATGGTTTTGAAACTTTCCAGAGCGTAAAGGAAGATTCTCTTGAATACTGCCCTGAATGCGAAAACGAAATAGTTAAAGTTATGCATGCAGTGGTACATAAACGCGATGATTCCAATAAGACTATACTTTCTGATGACAACCTCAGAAAGCACGGCTTCAAGAAGCTTATTAATGCTGGCGGCGGTAAGTTTGATGAGATTGTCTGATTGGGAAAATACAAAGCTCCCATTTCGAGGGACTGAGCTTAATCTTAAAATAACCAGATCACCATTTTCGCAAACAAGATTGATGCAGAAGGGTGATACTCTGAATCTTTCTCTTTCTTCTCTGTTTAAGACAGAAGATGAACAGTCTAAAGAAGTCTGCGACCAGATTATGATCTGGTACAAAGCTCAGGCTCGGCGTTATTTTTCCCAGGAAGTTGAATTGGCAAAGTCTAAGTATAATTTCAGCTACAAAGATATTTCCATTAAAGATACCGTTTCTAGATGGGGAAGCTGTTCAACTCAGAAAAACTTTAACTTCAACTGGCGTCTTGTGATGGCTCCGCCTGAAATTCTTACCTATGTGGTAAGTCATGAGATTGCTCATTTAACATATATGGACCATTCTAAGGAATTCTGGGCTCTAGTGGCTCAGCGCTTCCCCAGATATAAAGAAGCGAAGCAGTGGCTGACTAAGAATGGTTCTGACTTATTAAATTTTAAGCTGTGTGGTTAATATGAAAGATTATTACAAAGTATTAGGTGTTAGCGATAAAGCTACAAAAGATGAAATCAAAAAGGCTTTCCGAGCTTTGGCAAAAAAATATCACCCAGATATAAATAAAGGCGATAAATCTGCTGAAGATAAGTTTAAGGAAGTTTCAGAAGCTTATGAAATATTAGGAAACGAAGATAGTAAGCGCAAATATGATAACGCTAGAATCTTCGGTAGCGGTTTTGATTTCGGCGGATTCTCCAGCGACGGTCCATTCAGTAAATTCTATAAAACTTACACTAAGATGAACCGCAAAAATGAAGATTCAGATATTTTTTCTGAATTTGTAAGCTCTTTCACTGGTACCCCTTTTGAAGGGCTGGGCAGCATGTTTGGCAACGTTATCAACAAAGCAAAGAGCTTTGCTGGGGTTAACACTGAAAATGTTCCCAGAAGCGATGCCACGATAAAGATTCCTTTGAAAATAGCTCTTACTGGCGGAACCGTGGAAATAGCCGGTCTTCCTGGTGGCAGCCGCCAGATTAGTATACCACCTAATACTGTTAATCATTCTATGATTAACATTGGTATGTTCAGGGTTAAAGTTGAAGTAGAAAATGACCCGCATTTTGTTTTGATTGGGAACAATATCAAAGCTGTTCTTACAATTAACCTTGCTCAGGCTGTTCTGGGCAGTAAGGTTAGATTTACTGACCCAAGGGGTACAAAGCTTATTCTTCAGATACCTAAAGAAACAAAACAGGGCGATAAGGTTAAACTTACTGGTTTAGGTTTCCCTGGCGGTGATTTATATGTGGAATTCGACGTTCAGATGCCTAAAGATTTAACCGAGGAACAGCGCCGCATTTTTGCTGAAGCCTGCGATAGAATAGGCTGGAAACATTAATTATGTCTGATCAGAAGTTTTATATTCCTGATGAAGAAGCAGGAAAATTAAGTGTTGTTTTGATTCAGCCTGATATTCCGCAGAATACAGGCAATATAGCGAGACTTTGCAGAGCTACCGGTTCAGAACTGGTGCTGGTAAGACCCTTTGGTTTCAGGCTTACTGACCAGGGGTTGCAGCGTGCCGGCATGGATTACTGGAAAGAATTGAATCCTACTATTCTTGAAGATGTTGATGAATTTTTTGAATGGGCTGACAAGAAAAATGTGTATTTCCTTTCCTGTCACGGAGATAATCTCTACACAGAAGTAAAATATAAAGCCGGTGATGCTTTGGTTTTCGGCTCTGAATCATCGGGCTTGCCCAAAGAAGTTTTAGAATGGGCTAAAGAACGCAATGCTATAGTCACACTGCCTATGATAAAAGACGCGCGCTGCATAAATGTGTCTTCTTCTGTTTCAGCAGCTGTTTACGAAGCCCTTCGCCAGATTTACCGCTGGTGACAGCCAAGCGAAGCTTGGCGGTGTGATACGCTACGCTGTGGGTCACTTTGTTGTGGGACGTTTCACTGTGGTAATTGTTTATTATCGTTCGAAGAGGCTTTGGTATAAAAGATGCTGCCCCACGATAGTGGGGAAGCTGGATTTGGCGAAGCCAAAGACTGAAGGGGGAGCAATGCACAGCATTGCGTTAATACTTAGAAGAATTACGCAAAGCTTCGCTTTG
>JAFXRA010000011.1 GCA_017526725.1 Candidatus Rifleibacteriota bacterium | reverse complement strand
TTATTCTTTTATTCAGGAAAACACAGATGCGTATGGCAGAAGCGAATTAATGCAGTCTTATCAGTCTGTATATGCTGAAGATACTTCGTTTCCTGCCAAAATATACAGTATAGGCGACGAAAATTTTATGGTTGTTGCTCCAGGTAAAAACCATCTCTGGACAGATCTGGCTTTTGCTGTTGAACAGTATTGTACTAATGCATCCGGATTGAAAAGCAAATATCCTAAGAGATATGAATTTGTAAAAGAAAAAGTATTTGGCGGCTGTGGTGTAGACGGTTGGCCCTACAAGAGCTTAACTGGAACAGGTGAAACTTCTGGCGGCGATGGTCATACAGGCGATTATAGAGAACCTGTTTTTGGTGATGATGAACCTGTAGATACTAAAACCATTACTGCAACAGATACCGATCCAGGTACTAATCCTTCTACTAATACTGGCACTTCCACGGGCACAGAACCAGGCGTTGATCCTGGCAACCCTGGCAATATTCCTGCTGTAGAAGATAGAACAGACATTCCACCTGTTCCCAGCGGAGATTATTTCCCCGTTGTCTCACAGTTGAATACCGGAGCAAGTGATGTAGATGCTTCTAAGAGAAACATGCCTGATGGAATGAAAGAAGCTATAAAAGAGTTGTTTAAAGAACTTCCTAAGTCTTTTACAACATGTACTATAGGCATAAATTATATGCCAACAACAGACACCTGCGATGCGTTTGCTTCTGAAGGTTATGTCTTCGTAACCAATAATTCCTGGTATGCTCCTTCATTTGTTGATTTAGATGAAACAACACGCAAAAAGAGATTTAAAGAAATATTAGTTAGAGAGATGACAAAATGTTATCTTTATTATCATGGAAGTCTGTTGACTAGATGGCGTGGAGCAATAGATTCTTCAATCACCAATGAAGAAGCCAAAACAGATATAGTCGAATCGACTGTTTATTATTATGAAGATCCTTCATATCTCGATTCTTTGAAAATGCTCAAACATAGTTTTATAAAGACAAATGTTCTGGTTGGCTATACTTCACCAAGTACTCCTGTTGACGATACTAGCACTAGCACCGATAGTAATACTGGCACTGATTCAGGAATAGATACTGGCACAACTACCGACCCTTCAACAGAAACTAATACTGGCACGAGCACAGACGATGGTATTTTGAGAATTGAGTTGAAAATAAAAAATGATTCATCTACTCCACTTACGTTTGGTAAAGATGGAAAAGATGTGTGTTTTATTGTTTATGGTTCTAGTGGGTGTATAAGTCTTAATGGTACTTTTGAAAGTGATCATACCATTCTGCCTGGTTATTCAATAACAGGTACTTGTAAATTTGAAACTGATTCTGGAGTTGATGGCTATCCTTTTGCTTCACAAACTCAGCTTGGCGGAAACTGGAAATATAATGCAGCTATTTATAAAAATGACGGAATATCGTATAGCTGTACCAAAAATCTTACCGGAAATTTTGTTAACGGCAGTAGTTATACGATAACTTATAAAGACGGATCAAATAATTCTGGTGGTTTAAAATGATTTAGTTTGCTTATTAAGTTAGAGTAAACCAAAAGTTGATATATCCTCCGAAATAAACTATAATTGCTAAAAAGTTTATCCGGAGGATATTTTATTGTGAAATTAGCATCTAATCAAAGAAAGTTTTTAGAAGCTCTTGCCAATCAGATGGACCCAATCGTCAGAGTAGGCAAGAATGGTTTAGAAGCCAAAGTAATCAGCAGTGTTGCTGAAGCTTTTAATTCTCATGAACTTATAAAGATTAAGATTCTTGATTCTTCTCCAAATACTGCAGAAGAAGTAGCTGAAGAATCGATTAAATCTACTAAGGCAACATTAGTTCGTATTATTGGCCGAACAATTCTTCTTTATAAGCCTTTTGAAGACAAGCCTAAGAAGATTGAACTTCCAAAATAATATTTTTGTTTTTATTGTAGTTAGTTTTTGTTTATTATATTAAAACATAGGTGAAAAAATGAAAAAAATAATCCTTTCTATATTGTTTACTTTCGTTATCGCTTCTTTGTCTTTTGCTGCTCCAAAACCCTGGACAAAAGATGAAGAAAAGAAAATCAGTCTGTTTTTCAGTAATTTTGCTGAAGTATTCTTAGACGATTTTGCAGAAAATGAACTTTCAGACTCATTAATGCTGAATTTTGCACAGGGTCATATTTATAAAAATCGTTATAATAAATTGGAAACATCAAAAGGTGAAATTGAAAATTTTAAGCTTATTCCAGCCACCATGGTTGATGAAATAACCCTTAAATTTTTCGGTAAAAAAGTAGCAAAACACGATGATAAAGTTTATGCATATCCTGATGCAGACGGCGAAGCCTATACTTTTGCTCATATTTATGGATATGAATATAACGAAAAAGATGATACTTATACTGTTAAAGGCTATATTGTTACTGCTTCCAGTGGAGCAGTAATAAAAGATCCTTATGGTGATATGAGTTCTTGGAAAAAAGATGGAAACGATGATATAAGCTGTTTCTATTGTTTTGAAGGCAAAATAAAGACTTCACCTCTAGACAAGAAAAGATTTATTCTTCTTTCTTTCAAAAAACATGAAGCAACAGAAGAAGAATCAGCCGCTTTTACAAAAGCATGCGAAGGTAAGTAAGTGAACAAAAAAAACAGGCTTTTAAAGCCTGTTTTTTTATACTCTTTTTGCAGTGAAAATGAAAAATTGACTATAAAGAAAATAGATTGTAGGCTATAATAATTGCAGACTACAATACAGAGGTTCTTATGAAAAAATTTACTGCTGTTTTACTTTTGATATTGACTATTGGTTTTGTTGGCATAGCTCTATATTTGAACAGAGAGGCTTTTGGATGCGGAGGAACTTCTTCTTCTGTTCCTATGGTTGCTCCAAGTTCTGACCCTCAGGTAAAAGGAATATTACCTGGTGGTTGTGTTGTAAAAGAAGAATCTCCTGAAAGACTTGTTAGAAAACTTAAAGAATATTCTGTACCAATAGGATTTGGTGCTGGGTATATGATTTTGACACTTGTTTTAGTTTTGTTGACTCTTACTGATAAAACTAAGAAACAGCTTCATACTGATGAAGAATTTAATGCTAAATCAGAAGAATTGACTCAAATTCAGGCAAAATTAGATGAAAGCAATAAAGCAGGCGAAGAACTGAAAAACCAACTTGAAGCCAATAAAGTTGATTCCGAAAAGATTAATCAAATTCAGCTTAGCTTGGATGAAGCTAAGAAAGCTCTTGATGAAAACAAAACCAATTTAGAAAATAAAACAGCAGAATTCGACAAATTAAAATCAGAAGCCGAAGCAGTTAGTAGCAAAGCTGAAAACCTAGAAAAAGACAATAAAGGTATTCGACGAGAAGTTGAAAAGCTTAATTCCAAACTAAAAGCCAGTGATTCAGAAAAAGATGAGCTCAAGGCAAAAATAATCGAACTTACAAAACAGATTGAAGCACAGGCCGAAGAAATAAAAGCCGCTGCTGCAAATGTTAAAGGTGGGAAAGAAGCTATCCCTCCGGCTGCTTATCAGATTCTTTATTTGCTCCAGAAAGAAGGGCGTTTAATCGACCTTTTGAATGAAGATATTTCTGGTATTGAAGATGAAGACTTGGGCGGAGCTGTCAGACCTGTTTTGGAAGGCTGTGCTAAGCTCTTAAAAGACCGTCTTGTTGTAGAACCAGTTTTAAAGGAAGAAGAAGGTAGTATTGTTACTGTTGATGAAGCTGACCCAGAAACAATCAAACTTTCTGGTTCTGTTCCAGAATCAGGTCCATATAAGGGTGAACTCATTCATCACGGCTGGCGCCTTAAAGAATGTAACCTCCCAGAACTTGTTGACGGCTGGAAGGGCAATGTAATTGCCCCCGCAGAAATAGAAATTAACTAAGGAGTTTTCCGATGGCAAAACAAAAATATATCGTAGGTATAGATTTAGGAACCACTAATATTGTTGTTGGTTACGCTCCATTAGCTGTAAAAGAAGACGAAAAGCCCGAAATCAATCTGGCTCCCATAGCTCAAGAATTGGCAAAAGGCGCTATAGAATGGCTTGATGTGCTTCCATCATTTATTTTTGAAAGAATCAAAGAAAAGCCTGTATTAGACTGGGATTTGGAATCTAAGTTTATAATAGGTGAATATGCAAGGGAAAGAGGTTCAGAAGTTCCTGACAGACTTATTTCTTCTGCAAAATCTTGGCTTTGTAATCCTAGAATAAACAGAAAAGAAGCTATTTTGCCTTGGAATGCTCCTGAAGGTGCAGAAAAGATATCGCCTTTTAAGGCTATGACTATATTTTTAAACCATGTCAGAGAAGCCTGGAACCGCAAATTCCCAAAAGACAAGCTGGAAAATCAAAAAGTTGTTATAACTATACCGGCTTCTTTTGATGCTGCAGCTAGAGATTTGGTTGTGGAAGCTGCAAAAGAAGCTAAGCTTCCTGAAGCTGCTCTTTTAGAAGAACCCCAGGCTGCTTTCTACTCTTGGATTTCTCAGAATGAAAAGCCTTGGAGAAAACAGGTTTCTAAAGGAGACACAGTGTTAGTTGTAGACGTGGGTGGTGGTACTACAGACTTTTCACTTATTGAGATTGGCGAATCAAACGGTGATTTAAGCTTAGAACGTGTTGCGGTCGGTAATCATATTCTGCTTGGTGGCGATAACATGGATTTGACTTTGGCTTATATAGCTAAACAAAAGCTTGAAGCTGCCAATAAAAAAGTCAGTCATTGGCAGACTATTCAGTTGAGTCATCAATGCAGAAAAGCAAAAGAAGAACTTTTAACCGATACAGCTAAGGAATCTGCACCAGTAGTAATTTCTGGCCGCGGTAGTTCTTTGATTGCAAGCACTATAAAAACAAATATTGAACGCAAAGATGTTGACGCTTTGGTGGAAGGTTTCTTCCCCAAATGTGCTTTTGATGATTCTCCAGTCGAAGCCACAGAAGGTGGTGTCAGAGAAATTAATCTGATGTATGCTGCAGACCCGGCTATTACAAGACATCTGGCTAAATTCCTGCGCAGTCAGAACAGCGATACCAAAACATATGGCTATCCTAGAGCTATACTGTTTAATGGTGGTGTTTTCAAATCAGAAGTATTCAAGAACAAGTTGGTTGAAGTAATAGATTCTTGGCTTAAAGAAGCTGGGAAAGAGCCCATCAAGGTTTTAGAAGGTGCTGAACTTTCCCAGGCTGTTGCTAGAGGCGCTACTTATTTCGGAACCATCAGCGAAGGTCACGGAATACGCATCAGAGGCGGAGTTTCCCAGTCATATTATTTAGGTGTTGAATCTGCTATTCCTGCTATTCCTGGCTTCAAACCACCGATTAAAGCTTTGTGTGTTGCAAAACAGGGAACAGAAGAAGGCACTACATTAGATGTTCCAGACAGAACTTTTGCAATACGCATTGGTAAAACTGCTGAATTTAAATTCTTTAAATCAAATTGCAGACGTGATGACAACTTTGGTGAAATTTTTGAAGATATGGATGAAACCTTCGAAGACACTAGTTCTCTTAGATTAGAGTTAGAAGCCTACGAAGGCATGAAGCCTGGCGATATTGTAGATGTTAAACTTCAGGTAGCAATCACAGAAATTGGCACCTTAGAAGTTTACTGCATCGAACTTAACGGCGACCACCGCTGGAAACTGGAATTCAACGTCAGAGAAACCGCCTAATGGGTATATTAGATAAAGCTATAGATATTCGATATGTAATAGGTATAGACCTTGGTACTACACAATGTGCTCTTTCATACTGCGATTTGCACGACAAGAATCTGAAGATTAAAAATCTTCCTATTACTCAGCTTGTCAACGACAGTATGATTGATGATTTGCCAACACTGCCTTCTAATATTTATCTGGTTGAAGAAAACAGAGTTTTAACACGTCCGGAATGGATGGAAAGACCTGGCAAAATTATCGGTAATTACGCAAAAGAACTTGGCAGCCAGGTTCCAGGTCGTTACATACATAGTAGCAAGTCTTGGCTTTGCCATCCAAGAGCAGAAAGACAATCTCCTATTCTGCCATGGCAGAGCGAAATCACAGACAAAAAGATTTCCCCAGTAGATGCTGCCTGCGAATATTTAACTTATCTTAAAAACCTTTGGGATGCAAAAATAGGCATTGAAGGCGAAGATTCACTTTTTGAAAAACAAAAAGTTATAGTTACTGTTCCAGCCTCTTTTGACCCATCAGCACGCAATTTAACTTTAGAAGCAATAGAAAAAGCAGGTATTAAAAATTATTCATTATTAGAAGAACCTCAAGCCGCTTTTTATGATTATTTGCAGCGAAATCCTACAACTATGGTTTCTGAGTTGAAGGGTGTTGACACCGTGTTAGTAATTGATGTTGGCGGTGGAACAACAGATTTCAGCTTAATTAATGTAAATTGGGTTAAAGACGGCAATCATGCTGAATTTACAAGATTAGCTGTCGGACCTCATCTGTTGATTGGCGGCGATAATCTTGACTTGACTTTGGCTAGAAATGCCGAAGCAACTTTTAACAATAAAGGCAAAAGACTTAATTCAAAACAGTGGCTGTCACTTTTGGCTCAGAGCCGAACCCAGAAAGAAAAAATACTTTCTGAAGAAAACAATGATAAAATAGATTTTACGATTACTGGTTCTGGAAGCGGTGTGCTGTCTGGTTCTGCTCGAGTTCAGATCGAAGCCAATAAATTGCGTCAAATCCTTATAGACGGCTTTTTCCCATTGGTTGATTCTAATGAATATCCCGATGAAAGTGAAGCTTTGGGCTTATCTGAAGCAGGTTTGCCTTTTACCAAAGATGCTGCTGTAACTAAGCATTTGGCTGCATTTTTGAAAGATAATGATGTTATGCCTGACGCAGTGTTATTTAACGGTGGAACCATGAAAGCCGACTGCTTACGCCAGCGTTTGTGCGAAGTTATCGGGTTATGGCGCGGTGAGGAACCCAAAGTTCTAGAAAATCCGCATCCTATATTAGCTGTAGCTGCTGGTGCTGCTTATTATGGCGTCGTAGGCATGGGCTTAGGACAGAAGATTCACAGTGGAAATCCTGTTTCTATTTATCTTGGTATTGGAAACTCTTCCAGCTCAACCATTGATAAATATGTCCCCGAACAGCTCATCTGTATTTTGCCCAAAGGCTCTGAAACAGAAACAGACTACGATTTAAAAGGCAAAACTCTCGGCATAGATTTAAGCCATGATGCCGCTTTTTATCTGTTCTACACTCCATTACCGCCAAAAGCAGAGGAGTTTGGCAGAACAATCAGATTCAACTCAAAACGTTATTTGCCACTTCCCCCGTGTAAATTAAAAGCACAGACAGCTAAGGGTGAAAGACAGGTAAACATTCGTATAAAACTGCGTGAAACTGGTTATTTACAGATTTTCTGCGAAGAATTAAAAGGTAGTTTCTCACAAGAACTTAGGTTCGATTTGGGTGAAAGTGACAAAAAGTCAGATAATTCTGCGCCGGTAAAACGTAAAGTTCCTCTTACATCAGCTCAATTAAAAGAAATTGACAAAGTGTTAGATAGTTCTTTCGCTGGAAAATTAGAATTTAATTCTATTTTTAAGGAAATAGAAAAAATAATCGGCAGCGATAGAGGATCTTGGGATGCTGAAATGCTCAGGCAGTTATTCGATGTTGTCGTTGCAAGAGAATCCGATTTCAGACATAATCAAGCTTCTATGACAATCTGGTGTAGATTATTGGGTTATACTTTAAGACCAGGATATGGCGTAAAAGGCGACTCTGAGCGTGTTGACAGAATGTGGAAAATGGTTTTCGAATCATTTGATTATGATAATGTTGAATTCTGGGCAGAATGGTGGGGAATGTGGAAGCGCATAGCGCCAGGGCTTTCACCAGAAAGGCAGCTTGCGTTAAAAAATTATGTTTTACCTATTCTTTTCCCACCCAAAAAACGTGATAAAAAGCCTAGAAAGGTTGTTCAGCACGAAAGAAACCAGCTTTGGCGATTGTTGGGGCATTTGGAACGTCTAAGCGTTGAAGAAAAAATAAGTTTGGGTAATCTTATCTTAGATACTCCGATGAGTTTTGGAGTAGATTATGTTTCTTTGAGCACTGTTGCTAGATTGGGTGCTAGAGAACTTACTTATGCTCAAGACAGTCTGATGGTTCCGCCAAGTGTTGCAAATGAGTGGGCTGCTAAGCTTCTTAGAAAAGCAATACCCGGTAGTTCATATTTAGATACTGCTTTGCGAGAAATAGGCAGAAAAACCGGCGATAGAATGGTTCAAATCGAAGATCAGCTTCGCAGCGATATTCTTGATGTCTTTAAAAAGAAGCTTAAAAAGAAGAATTTTATAAAACCTCTTCTCAAGGCTGTTAAGTTAGAAGAAAACGATTTGCAGGAAATTACAGGTGAAGCTCTTCCTTCTGGCTTTGTCTGGGTGAAAGACACTGATTAGAGCGATAGAGCGATAGAGCATAGAGCGTAGAGGAAAGAGGATGTTCTAAAGCCTCTCCTTGAGGAGAGGTGGCACGTAGTGCCGGAGTGGTGACCTAATTATAGAAAACTTTGTTATAGGGATTAAGAAAGAGATTGAATTGAGAAATGAGATGTGAGATAGCAAAGAGTTTAGAGCAATAGAGCAAAGAGCGAAAGAGCAATATTATGGAAACTGCATTAGTTACACATGTCGTTTTATTTTGTCTTTCTGATGCATACTTTTGCCCTCTAAGGAAAGATAAAAGTTATAACAGGCTTTTCATTAAGAATTTTCCGTTAATTTCTATAATCAGCGTTTTGTCTTTTGTCTTTTCTCTTGCTTATTTGTTTATATCTGATTGGATATTTACTGCTAACTATATTGATAGTTTTTGTAATAGTAAAATTGGTTTTATTGCGGCTATCTACACAGTAATCATATTTGTTTTAACCTTATTTGTAGTCGGTAAAGAAATGTATAATGCCAGTTCTGAAGCGAAAAATGCAAAATTTCTGCTTATTCCCGTTGTTATTTTGTTTCTTTACACATCATCGGTAGTATGGAGTGCTATTATCATAAATTGTACCAATAGTGTTTTAGATTTTTCCAAAGGCGAAAAACATGTTTCGAAGATATATAGCGGAAGAACAACCACAACAAATAAAGAATATAAGACTAAGATTTATTACTTGGATGTGAAACCTGACATTTGTGGACGACATAGTATTGAAGTTTCCAGGTCGGTATTTGATAAAGTTAAGAAATTGTCTAAATACGAGCCAAACCCATACAGTCAAAACTCAGAAAACCCAATAATAGTTTTTTATGACGAACCAAAACTGGAAGTTTATGTCTATAAAGGCTTATATGGCGTCAGGTATATTGGCAAAAGCATGGATGTCACAAAGGATTCTAGTGTCTCGCCTGACATCTTCCCAAAACCCATAGATTTAAAAGACTATAGCACTCAGTCAGACAATTTTCCCGGTATCATACCTCTAAAGAAATGACAGTCATCATAGTCATTAAAAACTTATTTAGGTATTTTAAAAAAATCTATTATTCAGTGATAATTTCGTATAAAATTATATGTTAACTCTTTGATTATTTTTTGGAGGGAAAAATGAAATTTTTGTTGGTTTGTGCTGCTCTCTGTTTGATTAATTCTCTTTGTGTGGCTGATGGTCAGAAAGACATTGATATGGTAAAACAGTCTGATGTTTATGCTGGTAAAACTTCTGACGTTAAGATTACTTATATTGGTCATGGTTCTCTAATGATAGAAAATAATGGCAAAGTTTATCATATAGACCCTTGGAGTAATATGGGTGACTATTCTAAGCTTCCAAAAGCAGATGTTATTCTTGTTACTCATGAACATTTTGACCATTATGATAAAGCTTTAATGAAGCAGTTATCAAAAGAAAGCACCAAAATTATTACTACTGCCGCTGTTGCAGAAGATTATGGAAAAATGGATAATATGACAGTATTAGCCAATGGTGAAGATACTGTTGTTGATGGTGTGAAAGTTGAAGCAGTTCCTTCTTATAATATTAAACATCTTAGAGACGGCAAAAATCCTTTTCATCCAAAAGGAAGAGGAAACGGGTATATTTTAAATATTGATGGTCTCAGAATTTACGCTGCTGGCGATACCGAAAATGTTCCCGAACTAAAAAAATTAGAAAAAATCAATATTGCTTTTCTTCCATTTAATCTTCCATACACTATGGATAAAGAAATGTTTGAAGATCTTGCTTATAATATTCAAGCAGAATATTTATATCCATATCACACAATGGGCACTGATCAGAAGGCAATAGAAAGCTTAGTTGTTCCTTTTGGAACTATAAGAATCAGAAAGTTTCAGAAGTAAGTATACTTTTGACTTTTATTTGCTAAATTGATAAAATCTTTAAAGCACAATATCAGATGAGGCTGTTTGTAGTTTTTTTTCAGCAATCATCAAAGTTTTTTATGGAGGGCAATATGCCATTAGTAACCTCAAAAGATATGTTTAAAAAGGCCTATGAAGGTCATTATGCAATTGGTGCATTCAATGTAAACAACATGGAAATCGTTCAGGGTATTACTGAAGCTTGTAAAGAAGAAAAAGCTCCTGTTATTCTCCAGGTTTCTAAGGGTGCTAGAGCTTATGCTAATCACACTTATTTGGTTAAACTTGTTGAAGCAGCAGTAAAAGAATGCCCAGATATTCCCGTAGTTCTCCATCTTGATCACGGTCCAGATTTTGAAACCTGTAAGAGCTGCATTGACGGCGGTTTCACTTCTGTTATGATAGATGCTTCTTCTAAGCCATTTGCTGAAAACATCGAAATCACCAAGAAAGTTGTTGAATATGCTCACGATCATGGTGTTGTTGTTGAAGCTGAATTGGGCAGCCTTGCCGGTATTGAAGACGATGTTAAGGTTTCTGCCGCTGATTCTTCTTATACTAGACCAGAAGAAGTTGAAGAATTTGTTTCAAAGACTGGCTGCGATTCTTTGGCAATTGCTATTGGAACAAGCCACGGCGCTTACAAGTTCACTCCAGAACAGTGCACCAGAAACGAAAAAGGCATATTAGTTCCACCTCCACTGCGTTTCGACATCTTAGAAGAAGTTATGAAACGTTTGCCAGGTTTCCCGATAGTTCTTCACGGTTCTTCTTCTGTTCCACAGAACTTTGTTGAAATGATCAACTCTCACGGCGGCAAGATGCCAAATGCTATTGGTGTTCCAGAAGAACAACTCAGAAAAGCTGCCGAATTAGCAGTTTGCAAAATCAACATCGACTCTGACTTGCGCCTTGCTATGACTGGAACAATCAGAGAATTCTTTGATGCTCATCCAGATAAATTCGACCCACGCGAATATCTCAAACCTGCTCGTGCTAACATCAAAGAACTTGTTCGCCATAAACTAAGAGACGTTCTTGGTTGCGCAGGAAAAGCCTAAGCCAAAAAACAAAGTTTTTTGGCTTAGAGTTTAGAGATAAGAGCTTAGAGATTAGGGGATTGTTTAGTTTCTACCTCTGCAAAAATCTAGTGCCATAAGAAACTTTGTTGAGCAAGAGAATAAATTTCAGAAAGGCTCATTACTACGATTGGTGTAGCAATTTAGCCTTTCTGAATTTAAAATATTTTTAGAATAAATAGTGGACAGCAGACGCGAGACCTCTATTCTCCGCACAAGGCTCGTTCCCTAAGTGCTTGTCCGAAGGTAGAAATTAACAGAGACCGCGGAGGAGAATAAGGTCGAACAAGCAAACTGTCCGCGTTAAAATATCTCATAATGAAACATATTTTTTTTGTAATATTACTTTTATCTTGTTTGGTTCTCACTGGCTGCGGTGGCGGCGGTGGGGGAGGCGATAACGGAATTACTCTTACTCCTCAGCAGCAGGAATTCGCCGATGTGGTTTATGCTTTTGCAACTGCTGTAAATGATAAAGATAAAACAAGAGCAACTAATATGCTTATGTCTCAAGTGGTTTATAATAAAACTTATGGGCATGGGGAGTTTAAAAATAGATTAGAAAACTTTATCGATAAAGCTGAGAATATTAATTTTCAAATAAACGACATTGGGGTTTCTATAAAATTGTCAGATTCAAATGACGAATTAGCTGAAATTCGTGCAAAAGTTACAATTAGCTATAATACCGATTCTATAATAGATGAAACTCTTGAAATCAATGTTGAGAAATCAGGTTCCCATAAAGGAATTACAATGTTCCGAAAATATTCTGATGATATTTCTGCTTTTCCACCAGTTTTAGAATAATATATTAGGAGAGTGACCAATGAAAACTTCTGCTAAAGTTACTGTTCAAGATGGAGTATTCAACGTAAAATTTGATATATTCGAAGCAGTATGGGGCTATTTGCTTTATGATAACATAAGTCTTTTAGCTGATTCAAAAACCAATAATCTTAAGCTTTATTCATTTTTGAGCGGTAAAGAACAGACTTCAGCAGATATTTCAAAAGACAACATTGAAGAACTCTCTAAAAGCCAGATTATAGAAATAAACTATGCCTTAGGTGATAATCAGACCGCAGTATTTAAAAAAGAAGCAATAGATATTACCGGTAAGTTTATCGAAGCTATCGAAGCACAGTTTAAAGGGAAAAATGCCACAGCAATAGAATGTTATAAAGCTGTTTTAGAAGCTAATCCAAATAATTATAGAGCTTTTGGCTTGCTAGGCCGCTGCTATAGAACAGAAGGTAAAATGGATGAAGCTTACGAATGTTATAAAAAAGCTATTGAATTAGCTCCAACATCACCCGAAGCTTATTGTAATCTTGGAGTATTTTTTCAGAAAGACGGCGATGAAGAAAAGGCTCAAGCAGCATTTTGCGAAGCAATAGACCTGGATAATTTTTATTGTAATGCTTTGGTAAAGCGAGCTGCATGGTTATTAAACAATAATCCTGATGATTATGAATTGAAAGTTTATAATCTTAGACTTTCAGCTGTTCATCAAGATGTTAATTCGGCTCAAGCCCATTTGAAAAACTATTATGAAAAAATGAATTTAGACAGGTCTTCTTATGCGGATAAAGAAACTGCTTTGTTTGGTGATTTCGCTGATTATAAGCTTCAAAGAAAACTGAAGGTTATCGAAAGTTGTATTAATAATGGCGCTTATGCAACGGCTTTAAACAATATGAAAGAAGTTCTTGAATTTACTAAAGAAACTTCTGTAGAAAAGAAAGTTGCTGGTTGGTGCCACTCACGAGCTGCCCGTGCCTCAAAACGTTTAGGCGACAGGTTAGATTTTGATACATGGAAAGCTCTGAATGAATTAGTTGAAAATACTCCTTCTGAAGATGATTTGAAGCAGCAGGCAGAAGAAGTGGCTAGAAAAGAAGCATTAGAAGCTGCCAGAAAGATAGACAGAAAAGCTGCTGAAGCAGCAAGTCAGGCTGCTATTGCAGAAATGGAAAACAAGGTTTCCGAAGACGGCGATTATGCTCAGCCTATTGCTGGACCAATAGAAAAAGAAGTTACAGAAGAAGAAAAAGATGAAGCTTTGGAAGAACAAACTCTTCTTGGCGGTGATGATGATATTGCTCCTCCGCCTCCTGTATCAGAAGAAGCAATGCTGACAGGCATGGATGATATTCCTGCTCCAAAACCAGTGATGGGGAATAGACCAGCAGTTCCAGAACCAGCACCGATGCCTGAACCAGTTTCAGAACCAGCAGCAGATACAGATGATTTGCTGATGGGTGTAGATGATATTCCAGCGCCAAAGCCAATATCAGAAGATGCAATGCTGACAGGCATGGATGATATTCCTGCTCCAAAACCAGTAATGGGGAATAAACCAGCAGTTCCAGAACCAGCACCGATGCCGGAACCAGTTTCAGAACCGGTAGCAGATTCAGATGATTTGCTGATGGGTGTAGATGATATTCCAGCGCCAAAGCCAATATCAGAAGATGCTATGTTGACTGGCATGGATGATATTCCTGCTCCAAAACCAGTAATGGAAAATAAACCAGCAGTTCCAAAACCAGCACCGATGCCTGAACCAGTTTCAGAATCAGTAGCGGATACAGACGATTTGCTGATGGGTGTAGATGATATTCCAGCCCCACCCCCAATTTCAGAAGAAGCAATGCTGACCGGCATGGATGATATTCCTGCTCCAAAACCAGAAACAAGCAAAAAGCCTGCTCCAAAACCTGTAATAGAAAAAGAAGTTGAACCTGCATTAAAACCCAAAACTACTGCTGAACTTATGGCCGAAGCAAAGCCTGTTGTGGAAGATTCTTCTGAACCTGCTTTAAAACCAATGACAACAGCAGAATTGATGGCTGAATCTAAAGAAGTTAATATGGTGTCTTCCGAAGAAGAAACTACTTTAAAACCGATGTCTACAGCAGAATTAATGGCTAAAGCAAAAGAAATAGATGTTTCTTCGGCAGATTCAGAAAGCTATCTGAAGCCAATGTCAACGGCTGAATTAATGGCGGCAGCTAAGGATACTGTTTCTCCGCCGAAACCTGTACTCGTTTCTGAAAAATCTTCAGCTAAGACCGATTCAGAAACAAGCAAAGAAAATAATATTAAACTGAATGATAAATATAAATCTCCTGTTAAAGGAGTTAATCCGGTAACTGTTCAAGAATTCTTTATGCTGGTTCTTTTCGAAGTTATGAGAGACGGTGATATTGAAGATTCAGAAAAGAAATTCTTAAATAATTTGAAATCTTTCCTTAAGATATCTGATTCTGATTACGGTAAAATGTTTAATCATGTTGCCAAACAAGTAGCTGTTAATGGAAAACTAGATAAAGGCGCAGAAGGAAAATTTAATCCGAAGAGAGTATTTAGAAATTTGTGCAAAGCAGCTTTAAGAGATGGAGTTCTAGCAGATTCTGAAAAGAAAATTCTTATAGCTGCCAGCAAAATATTTAAAATCTCTGAAAAAGAATTTAAAGCTATGCTATTAGAGGCTAAAAAATGAAAAGATTGATAAAAAGTCTTTCTATTGCTCTTTTTGTAATAATTATTGTTTTCTCTACTTACACTGTTGATGCTGAAACTATGCAGGTTCCTCAGTGGTATAACCTCAAAGCGGCTTTAGATGAACCGCCTGTTGTCGGAAAGACTGTTAATTTAAAAGTTGAATTGCAAGCTATTATAGGTGATTTGAACAATATCAGTATTAATTTAATTCTTCCTGAAGGCTGGACTGTAGATAAAAAGAAGAAAAGCGTAAAAAAGATAGAATCAGGCAAGACAGAACAGATTAATTTTTCCGTAATGCCTAAAAATGAATTGACTCAGGGATCGATCGTTGTAGAAGCTGTTTTTGATATTCCAAAAGCAAGTATTAATAATGCTATTGATAAAATGACAACAGATAAGAATGTTGCTAATGGGCTTAAGTCGACAGTTAAAGCCTGGCCAACTCCCACAAAAAGATATACGGATACCTCTTTTGCAATATTCCCGGAAGAATCATTTTATCCGCTGTCTGGTGATATGTGGGTTTGTTATGCTGACGAGCTCTCTCCAGATAAAGCTTTTAAGGGACCTGTCTACTATATTGATTCATTGTTAAGTTTGCATCAGGCTCAGACAGATGTTGAGATGTTTAATCAGTTAAACGTTCTTCTTAAAACAGATATGACTTTAGCTGTCAATTTAACTGAATCTGGTATTGATTTAAACAAGAAACGCTTTGATTATTTAAACGGTCTTTATGTTTTGGCTGTAGATGCCTGGAAAAATCAAGATTATCAAACGGCCTTAGATTTTCTTGAATTATTGGAAAAAGAGTCTGTAGAGCTTAAAAAATCTTATGCTGATTATTTAAAAATAGCGACTGGCAATATGAGGGCTTTGGTTTTTTGGAAGCAGGGGCAGCGCCGTCTAGCAGAAGAAACCTTCAAAAACACTTTTGCTCTTAATCGTAAGCATAAGCTTCAGAGATATATTTTGAGGAATCTTGGGCTTTTGATGTATTCTTCAAAAGATAAAGAAACTGCCCGTCAGATGTATTCTCTAGCTAAAAATATAAAATCAGGCTACATTCTTTTAGATAAAGAATTAGAATTGTTAAATAAATAATATTTAAGGAATAAACTCTTTATTAATTATTAATGAGTGATTTAATTGCCGAACTAAAATCTAATGACCCATCAGTAGTTTGTGCTGCTATAGATGCGTTAGAAACAGTAGATCCCGAGGGTCTAAAAAATAATATTGTTACTTTGCTTCTGAACAGCAATGTTTGGGTTCGTTCCAGAGCAGCCAGAGCAATGTGCAAATGGGATAGAACCGAAGCTATAAGATATTTGGCAGCAATGCTTTTTTCGAAGAATAAAACAGAAAGAGATGCGGCTTTAAACCATTCTTTATTTTTCCCTTTTAATCAGATTGAAGCAGTGCTGTTAAAATATTTAACAGTGGAAAATGAACCGGATTTAATTCAAAAAGCAGGCCTTGTTTTTATGGCTAATCCGGATAGAGTTATTGCATCTCATCTGTACGAAGCACAGCATGCCACAAGAGGTTTGCGTTCAGACCTTATTAACGGAATATTAATGGGGGTACTGGATTCTCTATATAAGGCTAAACTAGAGAGTGATGCACCTCTCAAGCTGTTAAAGAAAATAAAACTTGATTATGATAATAAGCGTATAAAAATATATATAAATCATTTTTCTTCTCTACTTTCTTCAGAAGAACCGGAAATAAGGTTAAAAGCTTCTATAAAGCTTTGTGAATTATTAAGACAGAAAATTGCTGATGTTAGCGGTCTTATAAAAGATTTCTTAAAAAAAGAAAAAAATGAAGAAGTAAAAAATAAATTAAATACTTATCTGAAATCTTTCTCTATTGATATTCCAATAGAAGAAGAAAAAATAGAAACAGATACCCCGGAACAGAGGAAAATTCTTTATTCTTCAATTACAAATGAAAATTATACGAAAATGATCCCGCCTCTTCTTCCTGATATTAAAAAGTATGATACATCAGAGCAGGTAGTTATTCTTAAGCTAATAGAAGATTATGGAAGCAAATTAGACTCGGAGTATGTTGTTAAATGTTTAGATTCTCGGGATAATTCTGTTTTACAGGCAGCAGTTGATACGCTTAGTAAAATAGATATAGATATTTTGCAGCCATATTTGCCTGAATTAATAAAGAATGAATCTGATTCGGTAAAAGTTTCCGCAATTAATGCTTATGCTTTATCTGATAAAACTCAGGCTTTGTGCATTTTAGATAGAATGATGAGTTCTAATAAAGTGTCTCATAGGAAAAATGCTTTATTTTGTTTGGAAAATTTAGATTTTGCTTCAGCTTGCGATATTTATCTTTCAGCATTAAAACGAGAAAATGATGAAGAAATTAGAGAAGAATTAATGTCTGTTTTATATGATAATGCTAATGAAGAAGTTTTTTGCGAAGTCTATTTTCAGTTTAATGCTAAGAGAAATGAAAATACAGATTTAAAACCCTTTTTGGAAAGAGTTTCAAAAAAACTAGCTTCACAGAACCCGGATAAAAAGTCAGCTGATTATTGGAATCAGGCCGAAGCTCGTCTGCTTGAAGAAAAATGTATGGTTAAGCAGCGAGAATTATATCGTTTAGAAAGGGTTCAATACTTAAGAGAAGATAATTCTGAAGAAAAGGCTGAGCTTATAAGATTTGCTTTAATTTGCCATGGTATAGGTCTGGTTCTTACTTTGTTGATATGGTTCGGTTTTATGGCTCCTAATGCTTGGTTTAAGTTTCCACAGGGTAATAATGCTCGGTTAAAGAAAAATATAAATCAGGAATCAGGAACAGCGACGAACCATTTCCAAGATAAAACAGAAAAAGAAATAGTAAATATAAAAGGAAAGATTACAGATATTAATGTTAAGTTTAGACAAGCTATGCTGTTGGATGAATCAGGAAAAAAATATTTGTTAGTTTTTTCCGAGTCTGATGCAATACCTGAAAAGGGTAGGGAATTCTCTGGGCAGGTCTATTTGGAAGATTTTTCAGATTCTGTTTATACTGCTGTAGTTATAACCATTTTTTAAATAATAAAAAAATAGTTTTCTTATAACAACAAAAAGTATTTTTACAAAAGGGTACATTTTTATGTTTGACTTTGTTTGTTGTTAAAAGTATAATTTCGCTATGGCAAAAATAGTAATAAACAAAGAAATAATTGGCAATGTCTGTGTTTTACACCCAGTTGGCTATGTCGACGAAAAGGGTGGGGCAGCTTTGTTTGACGCAGCAGAAAAAGCTTTAGAAGAAGGCTCTAAGAAGATATTGCTGAACTTTACTGAATCTCCGGTAATAAACTCACAGGGTATTGCTCAGTTGATTGAATTAGCTGAGATAATAGTGGATGAAAAAGGCGGAGATCTTGCTTTTTGCGGTTTAAGTGAATTATCTACTAGTGTGTTTAAGATGGTAGGCTTGCTCCAGATGGGTGATGCTTACGAATCAGAAAAAGAAGCTCTAAACTATCTAGCTAGTTAGACGATAAATCATTATAATAGTACATAAGGTATAAAAGACAAGGAGGTCTATATGCTAACAGGTGTAGGTGGTAATAGTTTACATACCAATCTTTTACACGCTGATAGCGCAATAAGTAAGTCTGTCGGACGAATATCAAGCGGTAAACGGATTAGCCGCGCAAGTGAAGATCCGGCGGGCAATGCGATGCTATCGGCATTCGATTCCCAGAGTCGTGCATTGGCACAGATGATGTCAAATCAGCAAAGTCAGGCATCTGTTTTACAAACTGCGTCAAGCTCGCTCACAACTACTTCCAACATTTTGCAGGGTATCAATAGTCTTGCTTTGCAAGCATCTAACGGAACCCTAACAGAATCAGACCGCGCAATGATTCAGCAGCAGATTAATCAGCTTTCTACTCAGATTAATATGAGTGCTAATCAAGCTCAGTATAACGGTCAGAATCTATTAGACGGTTCTTTTTCTACTACTCTTCAAAATGGGGAAAGATTTGCAATTGATTCTATGACAGCCAATGCTCTTGGCTTAAATAATCTTTCAGTTGCAACTCCAAGTGAAGCTATGTCTGCTTCAGATTTGGCTAAATCAGCATTAAGTAAGGTGGTTTCAACACAAAGCAGCTTAGGTGCAGCTATAAATGGAATCAACTCTAATATTGCAAATTTAGGCAATCAATACATGAATGCTGTATCAGCACAATCTCAGATTGGCGATGTTGATATGGCAAATGAGATAATGAACCTTACATTATCTAAAATGCAGTCTCAGGCTTCTATAAAAGTTTATAAAATGAACGAAGATACTCGTTCAAATGTATTAAACTTACTTAAAGAATGAGTTTGAAGTTAAGCAACCATAATCGTGGTTTTACGATTATGGTTGCTCTTATTATAGGAACAGTTCTTTTATTGCTTTCAGTAGTGCTTTATACTTTTGTAAGCAGGCAGTATACTGGAATGCATGTAATTGTTAACGGTGAGATAGCCCATTTTTTAGCTGAAACAGGCATAAATACAACCATAGGTTCAATAAGAGAAAGTATTGGCAATAATTTTAGTGCTGGTACAAGAACCTTAGAAAAACTAAAAGAAATCTTTTTAAACAGCAAATCCATTAATAACATTTGTATAAATGATATTTTAGATGATAGTTGGAATAACGATTTAAAAAAGTTTTCAGCAGAGATAGACAAAACAGCTTCAATAGAAGTCAATGTTTATTTAAGAGATTTTAAGCCTATTGAAAGCAATCCGAATCTTTGGTGTGACCCCAAAGCCGTTGATGGATGGCTTGTTATAGAATCTGTTGGAACTTATAAAGGTTCCACTCGAAAAATAATGATAAAGCGCGGCATTAGCATTTTTAATATGGTTCCAGGGGTTATGAGCAAGTTTACGCTTTATCTTAATAATAGTTCCAGTGATTATAACATTATTCGCAATGACTATAAGGGAATGATTACTGATGGCCCTCAGCCAATAATTGTTTACAATCACGCAACTCCTGAATACCCTGTAGAACCTGGAAATATAGCAGATATAGAAAAAGAAGAAAAAGACCCGGATGTTTGGAAAAATCGCGGGTGGATTTGGCTGAAAGGTGATAAAACTAGATTGAATCTTTGTTCCGGAGCTGGTGACTTAGGTGAAATCTTCCATTTTTACGATGTTAGTAACCCTAATGTGTTTTCGCCAGTGCGTTTTTCTACACCGGTTAACAGCTTACCGGAAACTTTCTTTAAAAGTTTGGCTATACCCTGGGATAAAAGTAACGAAAGTATAAAGAATGCTCACTACCGTTTTTGGCATAGTTTTATTTTAGACTGTTTTCATGACAGAAGTAAAAGGATGCTGATTGAAGCTATGTACGAAGGTGATATACTTTCGAGTAAAGAAAGAAGAACCTATGGTGCAAAGTCTTCGGTTCTTCACCTTTTTGGAGATGTTAGAAAGGGTTATCAATCTAGAACCAGGGTTATCGGGCCAGTTTATTCAGCATTTGTACGATTTGCAAATCTTGAAGTAAAACCAGAAGACCCGGAAGTTAAAGAGATATTTGAAAGTCAGAATCCTTTGCCTATTTATTTGCTTCGCTCACTTCCCTATGAAAATTACGGTAAAAATATTGATATTACAGAGTTTATGGGAAGAAAAGTTGGCGGTCCCATGCTTAAAACTGGTATGCTTTTTAAAAATTACGATGAATATTCAAAATTAATGAGTTGTATCGTAGAGATGCCTTATGTCGAATCTTATAATTCAATGCAGGATGTTTACGACAAGAAAAAAGACAGAGTTTTTCCTACTATAAAAAAAATATTAAATTATGATAAAGACGGCGAAAGCAGTATTTCTAGAAATGGTAATACTTATTTTAAAGGGAAACCCGCAATAGATGATTCTATTAAACTTATCAGACAGAGAGTGCAGGAGGTTATTGCTACTCCTGCGGATTTCTGGAAAAAATATCTTAACGAAGACGGACAACTGGAACTTAATTCTGTAGTAGCAATAAATAATGACTCTAAGGAAGAGTTTGTAATTCCGCCAGTAGGAATGCCCCAGCCTCTCATAGTTAAAGGGGGAGGGATAATTCTTTTAGAAAAAGGAAATATAAGTTTTAGAGGTGTCTCTTTGGCTGATACTTCTGAGATTCTTAGTGTTGCGGCCGCTGGAGATGGTAAAATAAGATTTGAATCCACAATAACCAATATGGTTGACATTATCGCACCAAATGCTGAAGTTGATTATGGTTCCAAGTTCGAAGTTTTTGGCTCTTTGTGTGCAAGGAATATTTATGTTGACCATCGTTTTCAAGGCGGTGTAATCAGATATAGAGAGGCTCAAGACCCGACAAAGAGCAGTTATGACAGATTCTATAAAATTCTTCTTGCCAAAAAAGATACTTATTGGAATGAGTAAGAAAATATGTTTATAAACAGATTTATGAGAAAAAAAGCTTTGTCATTGGTAGAAATAACTATTTCAATGGCAATACTCATAATGGTTATGTTGCCTTCTTTTTTGGCGTTTTCTTCTGGCAGTCATGGAATACAGATGACAGAATCTGAGTTCAGAGCTCACTCTGCTGCACTTGAACTTATGGAGCAGACTATTTCTTTACCTTTTAACATGATTAAACCCGGATTTTATGAAGAAGATGTCATAAAAAATGGTGCAAATTTTGCAGATACAGATGCAAAGTATCATTTAAGCTTTAGTTCTGATTATAAGCTTAGTATGACTATAGAAGATATAGTAAAAAACAACAAGGTGTTTTTTAAAAAGGTAACAGTGAATGTAAAATATCCTGTAACTAAAAATTCAGATCAAAAAAAGGATTTCAGCATAAAGGTTATTATAAATAATGATAATATCTAATAAAAAAGCTTTTACTTTAGTTGAAATTCTTGTTGCTGCAGGTGTTTCAGCAGTATTTCTTGGAATGGTTATATCTTTGTTTACGGGATTTTCTAAAAGTTTTTCTGCTGGTGAGGGTTCTGCGGTTTTAATGCAGGAATGCGCTCTTTTTACTGCCAGATTAAGAAATGATATGAATAACAGCGTTATGCCCAAAGATGGAAATTATATGACTATTGATGAAAACCAGATAAAATTCACTGTTTATGATAGTCAGGATGGGGTGGTTAAGCCGGTTATTTATTCGGCTGTTCCACAGGCAAATGGCTATTACAATATGACAAGACGTATAGCCAATGGTAAGGCTCATCCTATTGTTAAAGGGAAAATAGCTTCTTTTAGCTGGAAATTAAACGAAGAAACTATTTCAACCGGAGCTACACCAATAAAAAGACTTGGCTTAGAAATTTGTTTGAAAATGGGTTCTTCTGATCTAAAGAATAAATCATTTGATTTTAAAACTACTATCTATCCGGTAAGAGCCAATAAAATGCGTTAGCTTTTTTGTTATCTATTAGGGTTTGAGTTATATTAGTTTTTGTTTAAGTAGTAACTTCCAAAGGCTGTCCGAAAACTAATTTTTAAGTCCAAATTAGATTATGCTAATAGCCTACACATTTGTCATAAAAAGTATAGCGTATGGGCTTTAGCCCTGAAAGCTATACGGTTATGATAATGTGTAGGCTACAAACAAATAAATACTGATTTTTCATAAAATTTCTAGTTTTCGGACAGCCTCCTGCCGGACACTTTCAATTACCCTTAAATACTTTGCCTTTAAACTGCTATATGATATAATTTTCTAGCTAGGTTTTCTTTCTGAGGAATGATTATGAAAAAGGGTTTTACTGTTGTAGAAGTAATGATTTCTACCTTAGTGTTGTCTATTTTGATAGGCGGCATTATGTTCTTGTTTCAGCGCAGTAATTCCGCTTTTTCAATTACTCTTTGGAAGCAGGAACGCACCAAACAGGCTGAAGTTTTTTGGACTCATTTCAGAAAATATATTGAAGAAGCCAGCGATTTACTTGAAATTCCTGATGATCAGCTAGGCAAGCCTCATCCAGAGGTTAAGAAAAAAGAAGCCAAGCCGATTCTTGTTCATTCTTCGCCAAATTTAGAAAGTAAAGGAAAAATCTTAGGCTGGAATGTGTCGCACTTAGAATTTGATTTTTCTAATACCGGTGCTCATAGCAGTAAGTCTGAATGCTATTTCCTGGTAAAAGATGGAAGAAAGATTAGTTTGATTGGCAGCAGAAGCAGCAAACCTATAGCTGTATTAGACGATATTCAGGATATTAATTTTGTTGCAAAACCCTTGGTCAAATTAGAGGAAAGATCTTATACTTCTTTGGGCAACAGCGATAATCTTTTGCCAGATGACATGGTTGGAACTCTGCTGGAGATTTCTTTAACCATGACTCCTCCTGAACATTATGTAGGTGAAGGAAATAGAATTCCTCATAATCATAAATTCAAGCTGAATGTAGCTTTTTCTAAGACTACAAGTATTAATTACTGATGAACAGATTATTATTTATAACTTTATTTTTATTATTATCTGATTCGCTGCAAGCTCAGGAAAATACTAATGTTGCTGTACCGAATATCGTTTTGGAAACACCTTCATCCTCTTTGCCATGGGTTGTGGTTTGTATACTGATTTTTGTTATTCTGGTTTTGATAGCGGTCATAATGGTATTAACCAAGAAAAAACTTTCTATGGTTACCGCATTGAACCCAGAGATAAAAAAAGAAGTTGAAGAAGTTTATGCAAGAAAAGTTAAACGTGAATACCTTGATAAACAGAAGGTATTAGATAACAAACTCAATCAGGTTAGATTAAGATTCGCAATTGTTATGGGAAGAGTCAAGACTCTTCTTGATACCTTAGCACCAGATAAACTTTTTAACGCTATTTGTGAACTCATTCAGACGGATGTTGGCGCAAACAGATATATTCTTTTTTTGCTTGATAATGTTAAGCATGAACTGTACCCGTATAGATGGTATGGCTATTCTGATGATATAAAAAAGATGCTGATAATACCGGATAATCTTCCTCATATTCTTTGTTATGCCTTAAAAAGAAAGCAGAATGTTTTTAAAGCAGATGCAGAATTTGATCCGGAATTAGTTAAAATTA
Organism: Candidatus Rifleibacteriota bacterium; assembly: GCA_017526725.1. The sequence continues at coordinate 2,302 of JAFXRA010000011.1, read as the reverse complement.
TAGATAATAAGCCTGATTTAAAGACTCTTGTTGCTATACCGTTGTTTTGTAGAGACAAACTTTTTGGAGTTATTCATATTGAGTCATTTGAAGATGGTCATGAAAAAATAGATGACAATGAATCTAAGTTTTTAGTTGCATTACCTTCTTTTATTGGCAGTGCAATAACTAATGCCGATATTTTTATGGAAACCAGAGAAGAATTGGAATCAGCTAAACAGGTAAGTGAAAGAGAAATAGCTGAAAAAAGACGTTTGCACGATATTTTTTCTCGCTATACCTCTGCAGAACTAATTGAAGATTTATTAAAACACCCAGAAAAAGTAGATTTGGGTGGCACTGTTAAAAATGCTTCAATTCTTTTTTCTGATATTGCTGGTTTTACTCACTTCAGTTCACAACTTTCCCCAAAAGAAGTTGTTATTGCTATGAATGACTATCTTTCAAGAATGACAGAAGTTGTTTTGGACTATCAGGGTGAAATAGATAAGTTTATTGGTGACGCAGTAATGGCAAGATTTGGTGTTTTAAGCGATTTGCCTTACCCATCTCAAAATGCCATTCAGGCGGCTTGTGCAATGCTGATAGAATTGAAAAAATTAAAGGCTGAATGGGCTCAGCGTGGAATGAATTGTTTTAATATAAGAATTGGTATTGCCACAGGTCCGGTATTGGCGGGCAATATCGGTTCTAAACGCCGTCAGGAATTTACCGTTATGGGAACCACAGTTAATCTTGCTTCTCGTCTAGAAGCTTATAACAAAACTTTAGGAACAACTCTGGCTATAGATGAAGAAAGTTTCAAATACGCCCCGAAAAATATTGAATTTGTTAAACATGAAAATCAGACCATTAGAGGCCTCGATACCCCAGTGAATGTCTATACTTTTACCATTTAAACAAAGCCCCTCCTTGAGGAGGGGAATAAAAGGGGTGGTGACCGAACCAGAGTAAACTCTGTTTAGCGATAGCGTATGAAATTGTCAATGTTGGAATTGTTAGAACCTTGAACTCTTCCAACTCTTTTAACAATTACCACAGTGAAACGTTCCACAGATTGCTTGCGTAATCTTTTTCTTAAAACATTTCAGCGTATGTTTCTTTTAAACCCTTTAGGTCTTTTATCTGTTCGGTTAAAAAAGCGTCTGCGAGGTTTAGGAAGTCGATAGATCTATAAGAACATTCTGCGAGTTCTAGCATAAGATTGTAATCCTTTTTAGAACCATCTTTTAGACCTTTAATTTCGTCAATATCTTCTATTTTTGGAAAATAGTCATTTATTGATTTTTTTAAAATTTCTACCAGAGAAAAAACTTGTAATTCTTCAGGAAAAGATAAAGCTTCTTCATATTCTTCTTCACTTATCCAACCTATATCTGCAATAATTTTTGTTTCCGAGTTTTTTATATTTACATCAAAAGTATATTCGTCGCTATGATCATAAAAGTAGCTTAAAAAACCATCATTTTCATAATCATAATTATAACGTATAATTCCTTCTGCTATACCTTCATAATTAATGTTATTTTTAGCCGATTCAAATAAAGCATAGTAAAAATAATTGAAATCGTATTCAAATAATTTTTTTAAATTTTCAGAATTTTCGTCCTCTTTATAATTAGACCAACGACCATGATGCTCTCTAATAATGCAAATTGCTTTGCAATGTTCATCAAAATAATTTTTTAATAATGAAGCTAATTTGAATCTGCAGGTATTCTCTGGAAATAGATTTAACTTCTTTGTTACTATTTCAACTAAAACTTTTATTTGTTCTTTAATTTTGGTAAAATTCCAAGGGTCAGAGATTTCTTCATCTGTTGAAGCTGAATTAGAGCTTTTTTTATAATCGTCTATTATGTCTTTTAGCATGCATCCAGCGGCTTTTGTTGCTTCGTTTGTCCATTTGAAAGGTTTATTTGTTTCCAAGATTTTGGTTTCCTTTTCTTCTTTTTCAGTAGTAACTTCATCTGAAATCTTGTTTTCTTCAATAGATTTTGTTTCTATTTCAGAATTATTAGTGTTTTCACTAGCGATAACCTGAGAAGTTTGAGTTAGTTCAACTGAATTTTCCAATTTATTTCTCCTTGAGAGTAATATGATTTTTCATTTCACACAAGAAGAAAGTGAAAGATTTTTATTTCATTCAGAAATATTTTTATTTTTTTAGTAATTATTGTTATTGGTAATTGTTGAAGTTATTGAAAAGACCCCTTTCGTTTTTGGCTTTGCCCAAGCCACTTCCCCTAAACATTTCATGTTGGGGACAGATATTTTTCTTAGTCCCAAAGAAGCTCCCCCA
>JAFXRA010000126.1 GCA_017526725.1 Candidatus Rifleibacteriota bacterium | reverse complement strand
GTTCCTGTCACTACCTGCAATATACTTTTTACCGCGAAAAGCTAAAGTCGGAAATTCATACATATTATTACTTACCAAATAAGAGCCGGCTTCAATATCTGAATACAGGAGAAACGAGCTTTATCTACCATATAAAGCGGCGCTACAAGATATTTCCCTTTTAATACAATACAGGAAGAAGAACCGCCATCTAAGAAAATTACTTCTTGGACGTCTTTAAAAATGTTATTTTTAACAAATTCTCTAGCAACCTGATGAAGAGAAAAACCAGCTTCAAATACTATAAAATAAAGATTTCTGTCGCTATCCTGAGCAACAACCGTCTTTCTGCTTGTCTGATCTTCTATTCTAAATCTGAAAAACTGCCTTTCAACAGCTTCCCAGTGGACATCTTTGCGGTCTCTAAGAATCCAGCCTCCGCCGCCTAATAGATTATCACATCTGACATTACTGTCAGCAGCCCCGTTAAACCAGACCATTTCCTTATTATGCGGCGTCATTAATTCCATGCTGGACAATGATGTTTCGCCTATATACCAATACTGGGCATTCTTAGCTCCACGATAAGCACATACAAAACAGCGTGAAAGACGACCTGGAATCTGTCTAACTCTAGGAATCTGAGAATCCTGTATAACCTGACCCAGCACGCCGCGTTCTGAATAAAAGCTTCCGTTAATTGCAGCAACAATAGAGTCGCCATCTTCCAAACATCTGTTATAGTTTTCTAATAAGCCAGTATTATCAAGCCATGTATATGCCCTGAATTCCAAAAGCCCTTGAGTTATCTTAATTCCCCTGAACCCATTCCCTTCAACGATAGATAATCCTTCTGGCAATTCACCAAATTCTTTGGCAGGAATATTTTTATTCATGTTTTCAAATAATCTTCTAACCCCACCCTTTAACTCAACTTTTAAGTTCTTATAATCTGCTTCTAATTTTTTAGATTCTGTCGCCGTTGATTCTTTTTTTTCTGTTTTTTCAGCTGTTTTTTCAGAGACTTTTGCTTTTGTATCGCCCTTTTTCTGTTCGGCCGCCATTACTGTATTAGAAAAGAACAATACAATAAAAAAATAAAAAACCGCTGATAAGAAAGAAATTCTCTTCATTTTTATTCCTAATTATTAATTATTTCACTAATATCATCTGTATAAATATTACAGTAGGTTCCATGACCTTCTTGACCGTTTCTAACAGCATAACCAGCCTTAATGGAAATAGGCAGACGTTTGAACAACAATACACTGCTGGCAAATTCAACACCTCTATCATAATCATAATCGAAATTTCGATCATTTCTTGTATCACCCATTTCCCAAAAAACACCTAAAGAAGAAAACTCTGTGCTTAACCAGCCGATTTGCCTTGGTAATTTAATATTTATTGGTCTAGCTAATGTTACACTGCCGTATCTAAGCTCGTCTCCTGATTTATATGAAGAATCGAAAGCTCTAAGATATTCATCACTCCCAAGACTTAAATCATCAGGTCTTCTAAAAACATTATGTTTGTCATCTCCGGCTACATAACCACTGAGAGTTAAAACAAAATAATCGTTTAACGGTATATATTCGTTCCATTTCAGAGAAACACTGTCATACAGCATATCTCCACCGAACAAATTATCTACGCCGCGCTTATATGATAATTCTACTGTTCTTCCTTTTCTTGGGAAAATATTGTTATAAGGTTCTGTGCGAATAGATTTTTGAGATAGTTCTACAAAATAATAATGGTCTTTCCCAGCTGTTGGAGTGAGATTTGATTTAGTCTTTTTAATTTTAGAGATTCCTCTTTGAACCAAATCAAATCCGAAAGAAAGATTCATATCAATTTTTAAAGGGTAATCAAATTGTAGACGTTTTGAGCGAACTCTTTCATAATAATCAGTGTCCATATACCCTTTTAAGACAGTATAATCATTAAAAGAAAGAGAAGTTTTCAATATATCAAACCGCTTCATAAATTGTGAAGTATAGCCCCAATCATTACTTTTAAGACCGTAAGTAGGTGCAACCGCAATTCCGCTTCTATCAAGTCTATCAGACCTATAGCTGTAGATACCTAGAACTTTACCTTCTGAGTCTTTTCCTAAAACAGGTTTCCATAAGCTGTCATGATACTCAGTTTTATATCTGTTTGTATTGAAGTCAATCATTTTATCGTCTATGGCTGATATTCCAGGCACAACACGTATTGATTCAGAAGGACTATTATTCAAAGGCAGTGAAGCGACAGCAAAACCGCCCTTATAAAGAGTAGTCACTTCAACCTTCTTTTTATCTGGGTCAGAGAAAGAAATATCCCATACTCCGCCAGGAATATTAGAATACCTTTTTAACCTGTTCTCTTTTTCATCAAAACTGAAAAGCTGAGTTGTTGAGTTATCCTGATCGAAAGCTCCCCAAAGCCTGTTGTCAAAAAACTTTAACCCTCTTAAATCTCCGCTGTAGCTAAGCAGAATTTTAGAATCTTTTTTAGGATTTTCAGCATTTAATTTGATAACAGCAAGATGAGTTTCAAAATTCATAGTCTGGAAAGTATAGAAAATTCTGTTATTTTCTATGTCTAAAGCCAAATCCAAAGGTCTTACAGAAGCGCCTAAATCCAGTTCTATTCTGTTTGTTCCATTATCTGATTCTGTGGACATTACCCTTGTAAGGCCACTGTGAACGTTAACAAAATATATCCTGTTTCCCTTCTTGCCTAACGGTTTGAAACTGCCCCTCAAAGAGACTATACATCTTGATTTCCCGTTCAAACCAACAGCATAAAGATTTAAAATTTTATCTCTATGGCCATTAATAGTATATTTGCCAATTATAACTTCACGATTATCGGCATCATACAACATAGCCGGGTGCACATTCTTAAGCAATATACGAGGTTTTTCGATGCCATTTCTATAATAAAGGTCATAATTTTCTGTCGTATATCTTTTGGAAGAAACCCACAATCTTTCTCTTTCGCTGATTCTTAAATAAGAACGAAAAATTTTTGCGTCATTTTTCAAATAATCTACATCAAGAAAATCGGGGTCGGCATAACTTTCAAAATCAGGAGTCTGGCTGTATATATAATTTTTATAAGAGTTATAGGCTTCATTTAAAGTCACACCATAGTATTTTTTAAAAGCACTATCAAAACCTCTAAAGTTTCTAATCAAAGAAGAAACTACTTCAACATCCGCACCTTTTTTATAGGTATTTTCCCAATAAGCCAGCATTGAATGAGCTTGAAAAAGCATTTCTTCCTTCACTAAGGTCGGCTGACTTGTAATTGTATTCAAATCATTCAATGAATAAAGTCTGTTATAGCGCGCCATATCAAGAAGACGACTATAGTGTATAGAATCCATAGTAAAGGCATAATTCAAAGCCATGCCTTCTATGAACCAATGGGGAATAGCCAACAATGCTAAAGAACGGCGCCATGTAAAACTGACATTTGAAGTCGCTCTTTTAACCAGTGTTTTAGACAAGGATAATGCAAACCTTTTTTCAAGACTATAGGAACGTGCTGAAAGAACATCCATTTCGTCGAAAATACAAAGATTAATCAAGTCAAACTTTGAATCAGCAGTGCTGTCCAGCATGTTATCATGGTCATCCAAAATAACAGTTGCTATATAGTCCTTATCTTTGGGGAAATTCGCAATAACTCTTTCTCTGACTTTTGAGAAACCCGTTAATATTCTTGGAATAGCCTCTTTAATCTTATCAGGATAATATACTCTCAAACCTTCTGCCGTAACATAGTTATACGAGCCCCAATGTTTGTATACTTCCCCAATTTCAGTTGCAAAAGCAG
>JAFXRA010000125.1 GCA_017526725.1 Candidatus Rifleibacteriota bacterium | reverse complement strand
TAATAAATGAAATCAAAGAATTAGTACCAATAGATCAAGGTAATGGAACAACTACTCCTTATAAATACAAAGATTCATCAAGAATAATAACTGAAATAGGTTCTAGCGGAAACCTAACCAGTGATGGCAAGGTCAAATACGATGTAGCAATGGTTGCCAGCTCAAAAGAACGAAAAAATATGGTTAATGCCGGTAAAAAAGATAAAGCAACTGGCTACTTAGGCCATGTAGCACTAGGTTATGATGCTTCTCCAAATTTCAATTTTAAAGCAGCCTACACTACTGCTGACAAATATTTTGACGGTATAATCTCTCTTGATAAGAACCAAGGTTCTATGGACGGCCACACCACTCCATTTGATGATATAGCAAGATACCAAAATCTGCTTGGAGGAATGCTCGTTGATAACTTTGCCAATACTTCTGACCTTAAGCTGCAATTTGAGTATTCTTTTGCAAACAATCAGTCCATAAGATTTGCATACGACATAGTCAAAGAAAATCATAATCAGGTTAAATCTGGCTATACACCTTATGGTACTTTCTGCGATAATTATAATATGACAAGTAATTATTATTATGCACCTGGTGAAGATCTTAACGGCTATAATAAACTTGATGCGAAAATATCAACCCTTGAATATAAATATCAGTTTGACCCAAGCACAAGACTTTCATTAGGTTTTACTAACGCAGATAAAAGCGGCTGTAGAGACGAAGCAAATGAAAAAGTAAAAGACGAAAAACTATTCTGGACTGAAGTATATAGTAAGTTCTGATGTAATTAGAGCTAAGAGCTAAGAGCTAAGAGCGTAGAGCGAAAGAGATATTTCCTCTACGCTTTTTTTATTTGTAAATCATAAGATATAAGTTTGAAGATTAAAGAGTGAAGAAGTGGGACGCTTTGCTGTGTGACACTTCGTTATGGGACGTTTCACTGTGGTAATTGTCGAACTACTACCACGGGCAGCGTCAGCTGCCGTCTCACAAGTTGCGTAAGCAACTGTCCCACTATTTTCACAAGAGCCAAAGGCTCTGTAACTCTGTCGCTCTCAATTCTCAACTCTCAGCTTTCAGTTCTCCGTTTTCAGTTTTCAACTAAAATAAATAGTGGTTAAACTTAGATTCTTTATGTTATAGTAGATTTATGCTTAACATAAAGAATAAATATTTACATTACATCATTGCTTCTACATTTTTATTATCATTATCCTGTTATTCACAAAATGTGTTTGCAGAAGCTAATAATAATAAACAAACAAACTCTGCAGCAATGAAAGTTTTACAGAATACTCTTTCCAATAACCCTAATAGTATTACAGCAAAACTTGCCTGCGCCAGGGTATACATGAAAAATGAAAAGTATGCAGAAGCAGAAGAACTAATAATGCAAATATTAGAAGATGACCCGAACAATGCTAAAGCAAACAAACTTTTAAAAGAACTAAATAAAATCTTTTCCAACAATATAAAAAAGGAAGAACCAGAAGAACCAACTAAGGCAATAGAAACTCCTATTCAAATAGAACCTCAAAAATCATCTGATTCTTCAGAACAATTAAATAAACCTGCACCAAATGTTGCTGTTACTAAAACAGAAAAAACAAAAACCGTTAAGGAAAAACAAATTAAGCTGCCAACCAAAGAAGAAATATTACAAAGAGCTAAAGCAAGAAGACAGGCTGAAGAAAAAAATTTAGAAAACACTAATGCACCTTTGGCTATTCAGGCTCCAAAAATTTCAAACAAAGCAGCAAAAATAACAAATCAACAAACAGATTCACAGTCAGAAGATTTTATTGAGCCTATAACTATTACGCCAAAAATAAGCGAAGATGAAAATTTATCTGATAATTCTTCGCTACCTGAAAAAAAAACTCTAATTTACCTGAAGAATCGCTAGAAGAATATAAGTTTAAACCTTATATATCAAACATAAGAATCAAAGATAAAACACAGGAATTAAAAAGCTCTATTAGAGCTATCAAAGAAGGCTTATCTAAAGATACCCCCACTCCATCAGTTTCCCATAATTCGTCAATCAATAATGATGATTTCACTGACACCTCTAAAGCAAAATTCATAGAAAGAACAGCTAGTTCATTTTTAATAAATCTAGATGAAGCTTATTGCAAAATAGAAAACAATGAACTTGATGAAGCTTCATTCTTCTTAGATATAGCAGCTACTTTAGCTGTAGCAGATAAAAACAACAAAAAACTCCTAGACGTTCAATTGACTCGTGCAGTAATTTATATTTATAAATGCGATTTTGCCAAATACGGAAATCATATATTATCTTTACGAAAAGGCGTCTCTGATGATGTCTACAATTCCCTGCAAAAAATTTATGAAACCGGCATAAATCTTGAATCCCGCTCTTCTAAAATAAAATATGCAGCAAACTTAGCCTATGATTCAGGTCACTATTTAACAGCATTAGATTTAGCACAAAAAATAGCCCCACAAGATAGTGAAAGTAAAAAAATAATAGAAAAAGCCACAAAAACTATTGAACAAATTGATGGAGAGTATCTTTTAAATAAGGGTTCATATATGTATGCTCTTGATTTTTTTGAAAAAGAAAATGATGAAGCTGAAAAAGGAAGAACCTATTTAGCTATATCAAAAGCTCTGCAGGATGAAAATGAAAATTCTCAAGCCATTATAGCAGAAGAGTTTGGATGTTCATCTTTATTTAACTGTATAAAGAATGATCCAAATAATCCTAAGGCAAATCTCTATCTAGCTTTATATTTTCTGGATAAAGGCGATAAAAACCAGGCAAAAGAAGCTATTAGAAGAGGTTTAAATGCCCAGGGTGAAAACGATATTATTACCAGCAAGCTTTTGAATCTGTCGGAGAACTTATAGTAAACGATTATATTTGGTTCTCTAAAAAGAGAAATATAAGACAATAGAGATACGCTTCGCTGTGTTACACTTCGTTGTGGGACAGCAACTGACGTTGCATGTGGGAATTGTTATAATTGTTAGAATCGTTCGAATTGTTCGAATCGTTTAAAGATTTTGAATTGTTGGTGGCTATAAAAATCTGCCCCCGCTTTAGGCGGGGGAAGTGGCTGCCGTAGGCAGACGAAAGGGGGAGCAATGCAATGGCATTGCGTTGATTCTTAGATAATTAAGACAAAAAAAACCATCCTTTCGGATGGTCTTTTTTTAATTCAGAATGAATTAGATTTCTTCTTTGGTCTTAGCGTTAATTCTAACTCTTTTATCGCCTTGTTCAATATACTTAGCGTGAGTTACTTTACCGTCTTCACCAATAAGAGCGATATTTGATAAAGCGATTGGGCCTTCTTTGTCTACAATGCCACCCTTGCCAACATTCTTGTTGGGTTTAACATGTTTCTTAATCATGTTGATGGCTTCAACAACTGCAGTACCTTTTTCTGGATTTACAGAGAGAACTCTGCCGGTCTTACCCTGATTTTCACCAGAAATAATCATTACTTTATCATCTTTTTTAATATGAGGATGCTTAACTGTGCGGCGTGCTTTTTGTTTCTTAATCATTATTAGAACTCCTTACAGTACTTCTGGAGCAAGAGAAACGATTTTCATGAACTGTTTTTCACGAAGTTCTCTAGCTACAGGGCCAAAAATACGAGTTCCGCGAGGATTGTTATCATTACCAATGATAACTGCTGCGTTATCGTCAAATTTGATAAAGCTACCATCAGCACGGCGAGTTTCCTTAGCGGTGCGGACTATAACAGCCTTAACAACTTCTTTTTTCTTTACAGTGCCATCAGGAATAGCATCTTTAACAGAAGCTACAATAACGTCACCTACATGACCTACTGATCTGCCAGCACAACCACATACACGGATGCAGAGAAGCTTTTTAGCACCAGAGTTATCAGCAACTTTTAATACGGTTTCTTGTGTAATCATCGCTGTTTCTCCTTATTCTTCAATTTGTTCAGCAGCCTTAACGATTTCGCGAACAACCCATGATTTATTTTTGCTAACAGGTCTGCATTCTT
>JAFXRA010000124.1 GCA_017526725.1 Candidatus Rifleibacteriota bacterium | reverse complement strand
TGGGCTAAAAAGATGGGCCAGCCCAGGGTTTTCGGGCATCATGAAGGTGCCAGAAGAGTTAAGAATATCGTTAGATTCTGCAACGATATCGGGGTTAAACACTTAAGTCTTTATGCTTTTTCTATAGAAAACTGGCTTAGACCTAGTTTGGAAGTTTCTACTCTGATGCGTCTTTTCTCAACTTATATAATTAAAGAACGCGATGGTCTGGATGCAGAAAACGTCAGATTTGAATTCTGCGGACGTCGCGAAACTATGCCGCCAAAGGTTATGGAAGAACTAGACCGTATTGTTGCTTCTTTAAAAGATAATACAGGCCTTGTTTTAACGGTTTGCATTAATTACGGCGGCAGGGCAGAAATTGTTGATGCTGTAAAATCTATTATCGCAAAGGGTTATAAACCAGAAGATATAACAGAAGAATTGATAAGCAATAATCTTTATTGTGCAGATATCCTGCCTGATGTTGATTTAATGGTTAGAACCAGTGGTGAAATGAGGACTAGTAATTTTCATATTTGGAGAGGTGCTTATTCGGAATTATATTTTACACCGGCATTATGGCCTGAATTTGACTCTGTTGAAATGGTAAAGGCAATTTTGGCATATCAAAACCGTGAAAGACGCTTTGGTATGACTAGTGAACAAGTTCAAGAATGAAAAAACTATTAGCGAGACTTCCAGTTATTCTTATCGGCATTCCAGCGGTATACTGGCTGCTGGTTAAGGCTGATAATTATATAAAACTGCTGTTTTTTGCTGTAATTGCAGTTTTAGGGCAGTATGAACTCTGCTCTATGCTGGAAAAAGGCAAAAGAAAGCCTATTTTGGAATGGATTTCTTCAATCGCAATATTAACTGGTGCATTTTGGGGCGAACGTATTTTATTTGCCTGTTTAACTGGTTGTGTAGTCTTAGCTATGATGTTTACTGTTTTCAGAGGCCTTAAAGGTGACGGAATAAAGTATTTCTGTCATGTAGTATTTAGTTTATTTTATTTGCCATTCTGTTTAAGTTGTTTTTATCTGCTTTCTTTGAAAATCGGCGGAATGGCGTTGTTTTTGATTTTAGCTTCTGTCTGGGCTCTAGATATAGGTGCTTATATTTTTGGAATGAGTATAAGAGGTCCGAAGTTGGCACCGAATATCAGCCCAAATAAGACAATAGCTGGTGCTGTAGGCGGTTTTATCTGTTCTGTAGCATTTTTATACTCTGCATCACATTTTGGCTGGGCGACTCTTCCAATGCCTCAGACAATAATTGCAGCAGTATTTATCGCAACAATAGGTCAGATTGCTGACCTTTTTGAATCTGTAATTAAAAGAGAATCTGATACTAAGGATTCTAGTTCGCTTCTCGGAGCACATGGCGGGATATTAGACCGTATAGACTCTGTTCTTTTCCTTGGTCCGTTGTGCTATTTTATATATACGTTATAAGTTGAAAGGTCTTTTAAAATGTTAGCTTTTCTTTGGGTCGCTGTAAAAACCATATTCGCTATATGTTTTGTTCTTATAAGCATTGCTATGATTCACGAATTCGGGCACTATATCACAGCTAAGATGTCCGGTGTCTGGGTTTTGGAATTTGCCATCGGATTTGGTGAAAGAATATGGAAAAAGAGATTCGGCGAAACTCTCTATTCTTTGCGTCCTTTGCCATTAGGTGGATTTGTCAGATTGGCCGGCATGGATAACGTAGAAGAAGAAGCTAAAGAAGGTGAAGAAAACTCAGAGGAAGCCAAGAAGGAAAAGGAAGAAGAAGATCCCGACCTTCCAAAAGTTCCTGCTGACCACCCAAAAAGCTATTTAAGCAGACCATGGTGGGCCAAAGTAATAGTTTTGGCGGCCGGCGCTACAATGAATCTTGTTTGGGCTATGATTCTGCTGGCTTTAATTTATATTTTCGCTGGTGGCCCAATTAGTAATATTCTTGTTTTGGAAGCTCCTAGAGATAAAGTGGCATATCAGGCTGGTGTTCGTAACGGCGATATTATTTATGCTATTAACGGTGAAGAATTGAAGGATTGGAGCCGCGGTATGGCTCTGATAAACAATAATCCGGGTAAAGAAATAACTCTTAATATTATCCGCAATCACCCCATTAATAAAGACGCATCTGCTGGCGGAATTATGAGAGACAATATCTCTTACAGCGATAATTCTTATCAGACTCACGATGAAGAAAAACTTGATATTAAGGTTATTCCAGAAGGTTCAATGGGTTCTGCAAAGATTGGTATTGGCCTTGCTCCTAATAACTATGATTATACCAAGCTTCCTTTTGGAACTGCTGTTGCCCGTGGCTGTGAAGATGCCATAAACATTATTGCTCAGACTATAGACGGCCTTTACAGAATGATAACTGGTCAGACTAAAGCAGATGTTGCTGGTCCTGTAAAGATTATGAAGATGATTAAAGATCAGTCTTCAAAAGGTTGGACAGATCTTTTCTACTTGACAGCGTTGCTTTCAGTAAATATTGGTTTGCTAAACCTTCTGCCTTTGCCAGTATTAGATGGCGGAAGAATAGTTTTCGTTCTTCTTGATGCAGTATTTTTTGTTATCAATAAGATTTTCAAGACCAAACTTGTTGTTAATTCTAAGGTTGAAGAAAGCATTCATTTCGCCGGAATGATTTGTTTGATTCTCCTAATGATTTATGTAACCTTCAAAGACGTAATCAGCTTCTTCTAAGTTTCTTCTTATAAGGATAGTTCAGTGGCAAAGAAAAGTTCATCAGCCAAATCATCTGGCGGCATTGGCGGATTTATAAAAAAAGTTATTTTTGTAATAATGCTTTTAGTCATTATTGCATTAGGCGGTTTCGTCTATTTAATGATTAATTTCGACAGCTATAAAGGAAAAATGGCTGAAAAAATTGATTTAAAGCTTGATAGCGTAACCCTTGATCCAGAAAAACTTACAGATAAGCAGACTAAATTAAGGCTTCATCTCAAAGTTAAGAATAATCTGCCAATAGGGGTTATTTTTAAGAACCTGAATTTTGATATGAACATCGGCAGCGACAAAGTTGCCAGCGGAATGCAGGCAGATGCCATGGTTACTCTGAATCCTTCTATTGAAACCAATGTTGTAATAGCCTGTAACATTGATTCTATAACCGCTCGCAGAGCTATTGCCAAGTCTGTTGAAAAGAATGCCGGCAAGCTTTTAAAGACTCTGCTTTCTCAAAAGTCAGTTAAGAAGGAACTCGGCGAAGATATAAAAGCAATTACTCAAATCGAGGGCACTGCCGACCTAATGATAAAAATCGGTTCTATGGAAATCCCCTTCCAACGCAAAGTTTCTTTTTAATTTGAGAAATAATGATTATGGTTTTTCAAAAAATACCCTCTTTATTAAAGAGGGATGTCATTCGTTAGAATGGCTGGGAGATTTTTGAGAACTTTGCCAAATATTACAAAGATGAGTCCGAAGACCATTGTGAACCAAAACAATTCTCTTATCTTTTTTTCTCTTATCTCTGCTCTCTTAAGTAGTCTACACATTGTCATAAACGTATAGCTTTCAGGGCTAAGGCCCATACGCTATACTTTTTATGACAAATGTGTAGCCTTCTCTAATATCTCATCTCTCATCTCGTCACCCACCACCAACCACAAACCACAAACCACGGCCAAGCTTCGCTTGGCTCTCTGCTCTATTCTCTATCGCTCTATGCTCTACGCTCTAAGCTCTGTTGTTCTAATTTATATCTTAATAAGTTTCCTTGCTTCATTAATATCAACTAAAGCACCACTAAGGTATTTGTGTATAATACTTGTTATCATTGTCTGGTAGGGTATACCTTCCTGAAGGGCTTTATCTTTCAAAGCTTTTATGTCTTTATCTATTAGCCTTAGAGTAATTACTTTCTTGTTTGGTTTATTGCTGTATTCGATTATTGGGGGATTATGTGCAGCTTCTCTGAGTGATTCTCCGACCCAATCTGGAGCTTCAGGAAAAGAGGACATGTTGTCCAAGATATATTGTTCTTCTTCTTCAGTTAATTCTTTATTGAAATCTACTTCTTTTATCATATTTTCCCCTTATATTTACGGTTAGGTATTATAGTTTTTAAAAACCATGTGTCGTTATCTTCTATCACAAATGGCACAACGTGAGGATAGCCATTCAAAGATACAACAAAGATAAACTGATTTTCTGGGTGAGCAGGGTTAATTATTGGCTTTGTATATTTGCCTTTATTAACTTCATTTTGAACCATTTCAAAAGACACTTTTCTTGTTGCCTTTAACAGTTCATTCTTTTCTTCGTTCCACTTTAATTTAACATGCATAATATAATTATAAATTAAACAATATTTAATGTAAATATATTAAATTACATTAATGAGAAAATTGTTAATATATAGTTCGAATAGTTCAAGGTTCGAAGGGTTCTAATTATATAGAACTATTCTATAAACTAAAATTTATTTTAACAATTTGAACGATTCGAACAATTAGAACTACTTGAACAATTCTCAACTCTCAACTCTCTAAGCTCTTTGTTCTTCTTCTTAAATCTTATATCTTATATCCCGTGTCTATAACCCGAAGTATTTCCATCAGCATTTGTTTCTTATTTTCTGGAAGTGCTAAAAAAGTCTTTTCGGTTTCAGTTAAGTCCTCATCACTATAATCTTCTAACAAATCTATAACTCTGACGTTTAAGGCTTTTGCTAAAGGTTTTAAATTAGAAATTCTAGGCTCTAAATCAGTTCTAAGCCATCTTGAAACTATGGTCTGAGATATTCCAGAAAGGTTTGCAACATCCATCTGGCTTAAGCCTTTTGCTTGCATTAATTCCTTTAATTTTTCACTGAACTTCATATGATTAAAACCTTTCGACTACAAACTTGACTTATTAATCGTTAAGTTTTATAATCAAAGCTGTTAAAAAACACAAAAGCTCCAAGTTAATGGAGCTGGTTTTTATAACACTAAAATTATAGGGTAGTATTCTGGGCGACTTTGGCGAGTGAACAGAATACTAAGAAATAAAGCACAAATTGTGCTTCTTCTGTGTACATCTTAACACAGATAGGTACATTTTTGCACTTTTTTCTTATTTGCCTTAATAATCCAATGTTGGAATTAAATCTTTGTACTGTACATAGGTTAATTCCATATTGGGTTTGTGCCTAACTTAAGTTGTATTAAGGATTACAAACATGGAATTGACAACTCGACCTGTTGGTGGTGACGAAGTTCTCTACAAACTTCTCAAGAGCATTGAGAAGAGCCCTAAGACTAATCAGCGTAAGCTGGCTGACGAACTTGGTGTCAGTCTAGGGCATATGAACTACCTTTTGAATGATATTGTAGACAAAGGCTGGGTTGAAGTCTCTGAATCAACAACAAATAAACGCAGAGCTTGCTTATATCATCTTACACCAGCAGGATTAACTGAACGTGCTGCTGTAACCATGCGTTATCTGCAATCTCTTCTTCAGCTCCAGAAATCTATGAATCTTGAAATAGAAACTCTACGTGAAGAATCAAACAAGATAAGCGCAGCAATTCAGCGCGGTCTTTCAAGCCTCTATGCTTAATTAAAGATCTGCCCCAAATCTTCAGATTTAGGGGAAGTGTCTGCCGTAGGCATACAAAAGGGGTTTTATCGTGATTGTATCTTAACCAGAACTACGCCTATTTTTGCAACATTAGATTGCTTTAATCGGAACAATTTTATTTTTATTATCAATTGGAATAGTCATTGAAGCCATACATAGAACTGCGCCTTCTCCAATTATTTCTTTAAATGATGTTAAAACAGAGAAATTCTTTATTGCATTTTTGCCTGGATCTGCATTCTTCTTGATTTCTATTGGATATAATTTCCCATTTTCAAAAATCAATAAGTCTATTTCTTTGCCATTATTGTCCCTGTAATAAAATAATCTACTTCTTACATCTAACCCATTATTTGAGTAACTTTTAATTATTTCAGATACTACGTAGTTCTCAAACATAGCTCCTGACATAGCAGATAGTTCTAACGCCCTAGCATTGTTCCACATACTAAGATAACAGGCAAGACCTGTATCCATAAAATAAAGTTTGGGACGTTTAACAATTCTTTTTATTGTGTTTCCAGAATAGGGATTAATAAGTATGACTAAACCAGAAGTTACTAGTATAGAGAGCCAACTTTCTGCAGTTTTTCTGTCTATTTCAACATCTTTGGCAATGTCTGCTATATTTACTTCATGGCTTGTTCTTGCAGCCACACAGGAAGTAAACTTAATAAATTTGCTTTCGTTGGAAACTTTGATTAAATCTTTTATATCTCGTTCAATATAAGTCTGAATATATGAATTGAAAAAATCATCTGCAGAAAGTTCAGGGTCACTGATAATGCGAGGCATTCCGCCTTTTAGAATCTTATCAAAAATATCTGAAATGCTATCATCTGAAACTATGTTTTTAATATTAGATGGGTTGAATGGAAGACTGTTATTCCCTTCTATTTCTGCTCTAGATAATGAATACATAGACAAAATACCGACTCTGCCAGCCAATGACTCACTAACTTTATTCATCATGTGGAACATCTGAGAACCGGTTAGATAATATTGCCCAACTTTACCACTTTCATCGACTTTGATTTTTATAAAAGGAAGAAGTTCTGGGGCATAT
>JAFXRA010000123.1 GCA_017526725.1 Candidatus Rifleibacteriota bacterium | reverse complement strand
ACCAGCTTTTATAGAAGCTATTATTAACGCTAAGGAACATGCTCCTAAAGATCTTCCTGATGCTGAAAAGAACGATATTCATGTTACTCTGACCCATACTGGGGATAATATTGAAATATGCATTAGAGATTACGGAAAAGGTTTTGACCCAAGTGTTGTTGAAAAGCCTGATATTCGTAAGAAACTTAAGTCTTCTTACAAAAGAGGCTGGGGTCTTATGCTTATGGAAAAACTCATGGATGGAGCAGATATTACTTCGATGCCTCCTTCCGGAACCTTAATTCATCTTGTTAAGAAGCGTCTTGCTACTGCTGAACCTAATGAAGCAGAAACCGCAAAAGAACAGAAACGTTTTGAAAGATTAAAATATATTCTTGGCAGTTTTATAGATTTAAGCTCATTTCTTTGCCAGAGCAAGAACCTCCAGTCAGGTTTACGTTCAATGCTAAGAATTCTTCTTGGCACTATTGGTGTATCTAGAGGGGCTATTTATACTTATAATATTGAACATGAACAATTGTCATGCTTTGTAGATATAAAATTAAGAGCTAATGCTAAACTGCCTCTGCTTAAACTTTCCAGTGAAACTTTAGAGAAGATAACTAACAAGAACGATGCCTGTGTAACAGATATTATTAAAGCAGATGGAATATTCCATAATGCTTTTAAAAATGACCAGATTGAACAGGTTTATGCATTAAAGACTGACGACGAAATTCACGGATTTTTGATTATAGGCGGTCGTTTGCATAAAAATGATGAACCACAAGATTATGACAGTGAATTATTGACTATTATAGCTAGAAATATTTCTTCTGCTATTAATACATATAACCTCATGGAAAATCTGAAGAGTATTAATTCTACTCTTGATAAACGCTTAACTGAATTAGATAAAGTCAGAGAAGCAACACAGATTATTTCTTCTGAATTAGAAGTTGAAAATCTTCCAGCTACCGTTGATGGTATTTTCAGAAGTTTGTTTGGTGTCCGCAAGTTCTCAATGACTATATTTGATCCAACTGACAAGCACTTTACAATCTGCAATAACGACAGAGGATTGCCTTCTATTGTAGATATGTGGTCTTCACCGGTAACAAAATATGTAGTTGAACATAAAGAAGCTGTTCTTGTTAAGGATTTAAAGACTGATCCAAGATTCCAGTATCCTAGATGCAAAAATTATGCTTCTGACTCATTTGTAGTAATTCCTATTATTACTCATGGAGAAATATTGGCTACTGTAAATCTTTCTGATAAAGGCGGAGATGGTTCTTTTACAGAAAGAGATTTTGAACTTTGCAAATTATTATGCGGACAACTTGCTATCGCATTAAAGAATGCTAATCTTTATAAGCAGGGTATTACCGATGCTCTGACGGGCATGTATACAAATCATTACTTCAGATTAAGACTTGCTCAGGAAATCTCAAGACTCCGCAGAATTAATTCTCAGTTAGCTATAATCATAATCGGAATTGATAACTTTAATAAGCTTATTGAAGAAATCGGTTCTACAAATTTAAAAGATATGGTTATAAAGAAATTTGGAAGCACCATCAAGAGAGTTATTCGCTTTAACGACCTAGCTTGCCGTTTTGAAGGTGATAAATATGCAATTATTCTTCCAGATACTACTAATGATGGTGCTTTAATTGCTGCAGAAAAGCTCTTTAATAATCTTAAATCTGTTGTAATAAAGAATGATTCTACAGAATACCATACTTCTGTTTCAATCGCAGTTTTACAATATAATGTAAAAATGGATACAAATGAATTCATTGATGTCGCTGAAAGAAAGCTTATACAAGGACAAAATGAAGGTGGGAATAGGATAATTTCGTAAAGGGGATCTATATTGATGTCTTTTTCAGCTGAATTAAAAGATAAGATAAAAATAAATATTAATAGACTTACTCAGCATGGAGTTGAATATGTTGATGTAAGATATTATTCTAACGATGATTTAGAAGAATTGATACTTGCAGATGGCAATCTTGAAACTAATAGAACAGTGTTCGAAAGTGGAATAGGTGTTAGAGTATTGTCAGGCGGAGCCTGGGGCTTTGCTGCAGCTAGTGATATTTCTTCTATTGATGAATGTTTTGATTTAGCTGAAAAAAATGCGATTACAGCCTCTAAATTAGTAAAGATTAAACTTGATATGGGGCATGAACCTGCTCATAAAGAAGTTTATTCCTCTCCTGTAAAACAAGACTATTTTGATGTTCCTTTAAAAGATAAATTAGATTTTCTAAAATCTATAGATGACAATATCAATGAAAGCTGGATTGTCCAGCGATCAATCAGAGTTCAGTTCCAGCGCAGCAAGATTAATTTCTTCAATAGTGAAGGAACTGAAATTGAGCGAAATATCAGAGATGTTTTTGCTCACATGGAAATTGCTGCTATTGATAAAGATGGCCAAGCACAAAAAAGAAGTCATGATTTATTTTCAAAAGGAGATGGAACCAGAGGTTATGAAATGTTTCAAAACCCCGAATTCTTTTCTTCTCATGCTTTGAGAATAAAGAATGAACTTTCTGAATTGATTAATGCTGATGAACTTAAATACGGCAGACGTTCCGTTATTGTTCTTCCTGGACAGGGTTTTCTTCAGGTTCATGAAACCATCGGCCATCCACTTGAATTAGACAGAATTCTCGGTTATGAATTGTCCTATGCCGGCGGTTCTTTTGTAACTTTGAATTCTTTTGGAAAACTCAGATATGGTTCAGAAAAGCTCAGCGTTTCTGCTGGCGGCGATATATTCAATTCACCAGGAACCTTTGGTTTTGATGATGAAGGAACCAAAGAAGGCAACTATCTGCTTATTGATAAAGGAATACTGGTAAATGCTATTAGTTCAAGGTCAATGATTTCTGAGGCTAATCAGAAAGCAGGTTTTGAATTATTCAAGAATAGCGGCGGCTGTGCAAGGTCAACAGCATTTTATAGAGCTCCAATAGACAGAATGTCTAATGTCAATATACTTCCTGGAAATGACGGCACTCTAGATGATATTATTGCTTCTACTGAAGATGGAATCATTGTAGATACTCCGTTATCCTGGTCTATTGGTTCTAACAGAGAGCATTTCCATTTTGCCTGCGAAATAGCCTGGGAAGTTAAAAATGGAAAAAGAACAAGAATGTTGAGAAATCCAAGTTATCAAGGACATACTCTTGATTTTTATAATAAAGTTTCTGCTGTCGGCGATAGTTCTACTTGGGAAGTTTGGCAGGTAGACAATTGCGGTAAAGGTGAACCTAATCAGGCTTTGGAATTAGGGCATGGAGTTCCTGTATTTAGAGTAGATAATGTGATAACCGGAGAAAGAGAGTAAATCCATGAGAAACTGCAAAGCTTTTGATTATATAAGAGAAATACGCGATTATGCCGCAGAAAAGGGAATACAAGCCAGTTTCCATTTGCATATAGAAAAAAGTCATTTAATGAGAATTGGAAACAGTTCTGTTTCTTTAAACACTTCTGAATATTTATCCAGACTTCAGATTGAAGTTTTAAAGGGCAAAAAAATTGGAAATCATACTCAGATGGGTGCAATTGAATCAGCTGAATATGTAAAAAAAGCTCTTGAAATAGCTGTAGAAAAGGCAGAATTCGGCTTTGAAAGTGATTATCAGCCATTATTGAAAGGGCCTTCTGAAAATATTGAAAAATCTGACCAATATGAAGAAGTATTGGAAAATCTTGATTCCGATTATAAGGTTCATTTCTTTAAAAAAATAATTGAAGAAACTGGAAATCAATATAGCTATTCTGGCTCTTGGTCAAGCGGTTCTGTAGAAATATTTATGGTTTCTACTGCCAATAAATACGAAGCCTGGCATCTAGGAACAGACCAGAAACTTATTATGGTTCTTCAGCATCCTGTAAAAAGATGGGAATTGAAGAAAGAACTTTCAAGCTGGTGTTTGAAAGATTTTAAAGAAGAAGATGTTATTAATCACTTCAAAGGTCTTTTGCCAGTATATGAAAACAATGAAGGTTATAAAATTGAACCTGGTGAATATACTGTTGCTTTTGGTCCTGGTGCTATTTCTGAATTCCTCTTTGCTTGCACTGAAATAGGTTTTTCCGGTCATGCTTATGAAGATAAAGAATCATGGCTTTGCAAGAACAAAATAGGCGATAAAATAGCAGGCGATTCCGTAACAATTATTGATAATCCTGATAGCAATCTTGTATTTGGAATGGCTTTTGATGATGCAGGAACAAAACGTGAAAAGTTCCCATTAATAGAAAAAGGAATTTTTAAAGGTTTAATGTACAACATTCAGACTGCAGCAAAATATAAAAAGCCTTTAACTGGTCATACTCTGACATATGTAAGCAATGTCGTTCTTGAAAAGGGCAAGGATGATGCTGATTTATTAGAATCAGTAAAAGGGTTAGGCAAGATTCTTTATATCCCAGATATACATTATGTAGGTATTCCGAGCCCTACTAAGGGAATTCTGACTGGCAGTTCCCGCTATAATGCTGTATTGATAGAAGATGGAAAAATTACGGCTCCTTTATACTCATGCAGAATTACAGAAAGAATAGGAAAGATTTTTAATAATATAATTAGAATTTCCAGCAAGAGCGATTCTTACAATCTGTCAAATACTTATGACAGACGCAGTCCATTTGCTTTGGGGTTGCCGTCTTATATAGTCGTCAAAAATGTTATGATGACTGACAGCGCGGATAGTTTCTAAAGTCTTGGCTTCTGAAAAAGAAAAAAATAAAGAATTATTATCTGAAATCCTAGGAATTGCCCTCCCAGCTATTGGAGGTTTCCTAGGTTTAATTCTTTTTGATTTTATTGATATTTTCTGGATAGAAAAAATTAGTGCTCAAGCAGTGGCATCAGTAGCATCAGCCGGTTTTATAATAGGTTCTATTTATTCAATAATGCTTATTCCATCATCCGGATGTTCTTCTTTGGTATCTCAGTTTTATGGGGCAGGGATGCGCTCAAGATGTTGGGAAGTTATAATTCAGTCTTCCTGGCTAGGTTTTTTAATAGGCTGCACAATTTTGATTGGTTGTCTTCCTTTTGTTCAGGTTCCATTTGATTTGATGGGGCTGGATGCTGAATCTGGTCAAATAGCTGTAAATTATTTAAGAATACTATTATACGGAATGCCGTTCATATTTTTGGATATGCTCTTCGGCAATGTTTTCAATTCATATGGAGATAATAAAGTAAGCAACATTATTATGATTGTTTGCTTAATTATAAACGGAGTCCTGGACCCGGTGCTGATGTTTGGATGGCTAGGCTGTCCGAAACTTGGGGTAGAGGGTGCCGCTTATGCTACAATAATTGGTCATCTTGTTTCCTTTATTACTAGAGCAATTTTATTGCGTAAGAGAAATTATATTCCTCCCTTAAGATACTTTTTCATAAAGAAATTCCATTATTTAAAAGAAGTTTTGAAGATTGGTCTGCCAAATGCTGCAGCATCTTGGGTTTGGAGTATGGTATACCCAATTCTCATGAGACAGATTACTCCATTTGGAGTAATTCAGGTTTCTGCTGTAGGTGTCTGTCATAGATTAGAAAGTCTGCCTTATTTTGTTGCTCAGGGTTTTGGTATTGCCTCTACTTCATTAGTTGGTTTTTATCTTGGAAAGCACGAAACCCAAAAGATAGACAAGGTTGTTGATTATTGTCTATATCTATCTTCAATTACTATTGTGCCATTTATGATTTTCTATTTGTTCTTGCCTCATAATTTAATAATGCTGCTTTCTGACAATTATGATTTGATAGATGCTGGTGCAGGTTATTTGTATATAATAGGTGTCTTTGAAATCTTTATGTGTTATGAAAATCTGTTAAATGGGGTTTTTACAGGTTTAGGTAAAACGCTTCCGACAACTCTTGTAACTATGCCTTTGACCATTGGTAGAATCCCGTTGGCATGGTTTTTAGCTACATATTTAGGCTGGGGGATTAACGGAATATGGTGGGCCATCAGCATATCAACTTTTCTTAAAGGTTTGGGGCTTCTTATTCTGTATAAATATTATAAGAAGAAGACAAATGATTTTACAGCTCTGGCCGTTGGTTAAAGTCAGCTATTAGCAGATTTGCTCTTTTTCTTTACAACTTTAGTGACTTTAATCTTTTCAGCACAATGTTTGTTAGCTGATAAGACTTTAAAATGAAAGCCTTCGTAATCAAATTCGTCGCCTTCCATAACAAAATCACCTTTTACATCAGTCAGATAGCCGTTAATGGTATTTACTTTATGATGAACTTCACTTGAAAATTCAATCATCAGTAATTTGCTTAAATCCTGCAAAGAGAGGGTTACATCAATTTCTAAATCAAGATTATTCTTGTCACTGTTATTTATTAATAGTTGATCGCTTTCATCATCGTATTCGTCACCAATCAAGCCGATAATTCTTTCTAATATGTTTTCCAAAGTAACTATTCCGTCGGTAACTCCGTATTCATTAACAACAACTGCCATATGAATGCGGGTTTCTTTCATTTGTTCCATTAAATTGCCAATAGTTACGTTTCCAGGAATATAAATTGGTTTTACAAGGTGCTTTTTAATATCAAATAAACTAAGTTTTTCTTCATCAAGTTTAAGACATTCCTTAATATTAAATATACCGATTATTTCATCCAAACTTGTTTTATAAATTGGAATTCTAGAATATAGATGTGTCTTGAATATCTTTATAAGCTGGTCGGGCTTAACATCTGAACGAGCAGCTACTATTTTATTTTTTGGAATCATTACATCGTATGCTGTCAAATCATTTATCTGGCTTGAGGAATACATTAACGATTTTTCCATTGAATCTATATTGCCGGCTTTTTCGCTGTTTTCTGCCATCAGCATTAACTCGTCAATTGTTGGAGCATCATCTTTTTTCTCAACAGGAAGCATT
>JAFXRA010000122.1 GCA_017526725.1 Candidatus Rifleibacteriota bacterium | reverse complement strand
CCAAAAGTCGCCACAAATATTTTAAAAAATTTTAGTAAAAAAATTAGCCGCACATGCGACTTTGATGGCAAAAATTTAGATTCTAACTGTCAAACTTCCGAATAGAAGAGATTTTATAAAAAATACTATAGCTGTAGCTGCACTAGGGACTGTAGCTAAACTTGGAGCTAATGCAGAATTATTATATAATACAAACATAGAAAAGATTAAAGACTCTGAAAGGAATATTCCTAAAATGCAATATAGAACAAATAAGAAAACTGGCGATAAAATCAGCAAAATAGGCTTAGGCTCTGCATATATGTTTAGTGCTGGCATGGAAAATGCCGTTAAAGCTCTAAGAAGAGCCTATGAACTTGGAATCAATTTTTACGATTTAGCTGCTGGTGATGGTGCTAGTTTCCCTATTTATGGCGAAGCTTTCAAAGAGGTTCGAAAGAATATTTTTTTTCAGATTCATTTTGGGGCAGATTATACCAATGGAACATACGGCTGGTCTCTTGATTTAGATACAGTAAAGCGCTCTATTGATTGGCAGTTGAAGAATTTAAAAACAGATTACATAGATTACGGCTTTATTCATTGCCAGGATGAAGTGTCTGATTGGCAAACCTATCGTAAAAATGGAATTTACGATTATATATTGAAACTTCAAAAAGAGGGTGTTGTTAAGCATATTGGGTTGTCTTCACATACTCCTTCAGTTGTTCAGCACATTATGAATGAAGTTCCTATTGATATTTTAATGTTTTCTATCAATCCTGCCTATGATTACGGAAAAGGCGCTTTTCCCAACGGGGCAGTAGATGAAAGGGCTGAGCTATATCGTCGTTGTGAAAAAGAAGGCGTTGGAATAAGTGTGATGAAGCCATTTTCTGGTGGTCAGCTTCTTTCAGCCTCCCAGTCTCCTTTTAAAAAAGCTTTAACTATTTACCAATGCATCAGATATTGTCTTGATAAGCCAGGTGTTTTGTGCGTCCTTCCAGGGGCTAAATCTGTTGCGGAAGTTGAAACCTTAGTAGATTATTATAAGCAGACCGAAGAAGCTCTAGATTATTCTTTAATAGCTTCATTTGCTCCAATAGAAGCTTCAGGAAAATGTGTCTACTGTAATCACTGCAAACCTTGCCCTGCAGGTATAGATATAGGTTTGGTAAATAAGTATTATGACTTAGCAAAAGCAGGCGATAAGCTTGCTGTAGAACATTATAAAACCTTAGCTAAAAACGCTTCAGATTGCATAAAATGTGGACACTGCGATAAACGCTGTCCTTTCCATGTTAAACAAAGTGTAAGAATGGCAGAAATTAAAGATTTTATGAGCAAGATTTAATATTTTTATTCTTTTTATAATGCTGTTTTTGGCTTTATTACAGTCATTATTATTAACAATAGCGACTTCATTGTTTGTGACCAATTAGTACAATCTAATTTGGTCTTAAAAATTGGTTTTAGCACAGCCTCTGTCTAGTCTACACATTGTCATAATCGTATAGCTTTCAGGGCTAAAGCCCATACGCTATACTTTTTATGACAAATGTGTAGACTATTTATTAATATTGTTCTAAAAACTTCTTCAATAAGAAAAAAGTGTGTTTGCCATAATAGTGTTTCTTGACTGAATATCTCACAGCAAGTAGTATATAAAATACTTTTTCTTACACAACTAGAAATAAATGATGTAAAATTCTTTTAATTAGATTTTTCCGACGGAAGAAGATATGGGCAACAAAACAATACCTGATAAAATACTAATTCGTGGAGCCAGGGTACATAACCTTAAAAATATTGATGTAGATATACCTTTGAACAAAATTGTTGGTATAGCTGGAGTTTCAGGCTCAGGGAAATCCTCTTTAGCATTAGGAGTTCTTTATGCTGAAGGTTCAAGACGATATTTAGAGTCTCTTTCTACATATACAAGAAGAAGAATGACCCAAGCAGCCAAGGCCGATGTTGATGATGTCTTATATGTTCCTGCATCTCTTGCATTGCATCAGAGGCCATCTGTTCCTGGAATTCGTTCGACTTTTGGCACAGGAACAGAATTGTTGAACAGTTTGCGCTTAATGTTTTCAAGGCTTGCTAGCCATGTTTGCCCAAATGGTCACTATCAGAAACAAACTTTGTCTGTAGCAGCAGAACAGGAAATTATTTGCCCAATATGTGGCGAAATAGTTTCTGCTCCAGGTGCCGAAGAGTTAGCTTTTAATTCGCAAGGTGCCTGCAAAACCTGTGGCGGCACAGGAATGATTAGAACGGTAGATGAGTCTACACTTATTCCTGACGAAAATCTCACTATTGATGAAGGCGCAGTAGCCCCTTGGAATTCTTTAATGTGGTCACTAATGACAGATGTTTGCAGAGAAATGGGAGTCAGAACAGACATTCCATTTAAAGATTTGACTGATAAAGAAAAAGAAATAGTTTATCATGGCCCTGCTGAAAAAAAGCATATTTTTTATAAGGCAAAAAAGACAAATGTTGCTGGTGAACTGGATTTCACTTACTACAATGCAGTATATACCGTTGAAAATGCTCTCGCAAAAGTTAAAGACGAAAAGGGAATGAAACGAGTTGAAAAGTTTTTGAAAGAAGATATTTGTCCTGATTGCATGGGAACTCGTCTCTCAGAAAGAGCAAGGGCACCCAAACTAATGGGTATTTCACTTGATGAAGTATGTAAAAAGCCATTATCAGAAGTTATAGAATGGGTTAAAGCAGTCCCAGCTTCTTTGCCAGCAGAAATGCAACCTATGGGAAAAAGCATTTGCGACTCATTCCTGCTTGTAGCTAAAAGATTAATGGATTTGGGACTTTCATATATATCTTTGGACCGTTCCGCATCTACTCTATCAACAGGAGAAAGACAGCGTATGCAGTTGGCAAGGGCTGTAAGGAACAGAACAACAGGTGTTTTATATGTTTTAGACGAACCTTCTATTGGTCTGCACCCATCAAATATTATTGGTTTAAACGGAGTTATGCATGACCTTGTATCAGATGGAAATTCTGTTCTACTAGTAGACCATGACACTCAAATTCTAAAAGAATCAGACTGGATAATAGAAATGGGTGAAAAAGCCGGTTTTGACGGTGGAAGAGTAATAGCAGAAGGAACTATCGAAGATATTTCCAATAACAAAAAATCGCAAATAGGTCCTTTTATTAGTGGAAAAGCTAATGTTGTAAAAAAATCAATTATTGAATCTGAAAGAATGTTTGAAATAGGCAAAATTCACCTTTCTACAACTAATATTCACACAGTAAAACCATTAGAAGTTGATATTCCCAAAGGTAGACTCACAGTAGTTACAGGAGTATCTGGTTCAGGCAAAACAACAATGGTTCTTGAAAGCCTTGTTCCTGCTATAGAATCTATTACCATCGGTAAGAAAAAGCCAAACCACGTTGTATCTATAACCGCAGATGGAATTAACCATATAAAGCTTATAGACGCCACACCAATAGGTATAAACATTCGTTCTACTATTGCAACTTATGCAAATGTTCATGATGAGTTAAGAAAAATCTATGCAAGAAGTCAGTCTGCAAAACAAAAGGGCTATAATGCAAGTGATTTCTCTTATAATACAGGGAATCTGCGTTGCCCCGTTTGCGATGGAACTGGTAGTATCAGCCTTGATGTGCAGTTTCTGCCAGATGTAGATATTCCTTGTCCTGAATGTAAAGGCTCAAGATATGCAAAAGCTGCTTACTCTGTAAAACATACTAATAAGTCTAATCTTTCCTATTCTTTGCCAGAGTTGATGGATATGGATATTAGCAGGGCTATGTCTTTCTGCAAAGATATGAAAAATGTTTATCCTAAGCTTCAGATTTTGCAGAATCTTGGTTTAGGCTACCTCACTCTAGGAGAAGAAACCCCAAGTCTTTCGGGGGGTGAGGCTCAAAGATTAAAGCTAGCCAGCGAAATGGGCAAGACACAAGATGATTCTATATTTGTTTTTGATGAACCTACAATAGGCTTGCATCCTCTAGATGTCCAAACTTTACTTGGTGTTTTTGAAAATCTTATCGATAATGGCGCAACAGTTGTAGTAATCGAGCATGACTTAGATGTTATTAGAAACGCTGATTATATTATAGATATGGGACCAGGCGGT
>JAFXRA010000121.1 GCA_017526725.1 Candidatus Rifleibacteriota bacterium | reverse complement strand
TTTATTTGTGCATGGGATGGAAGATTCCTCGGGTTGAAGGCTCTGATAAATATGCTCTTTATGTTCTTGCAAGAATTCTAGGCGGAAATGAAGACAGTCTGTTATGGCAAAGGCTGATAAAAGGTCGGCAAACTGGTGAATTTGTCTGTGCTGATTATGAAACTTCACGTTTTCAAGGTGTTTTAGTTGTTTCAGGTATAACTTCAAAAAGTAAAATGAGATATTTTATTGACGATATCAGGAGAATAACAAACGGATTTATTGAAGAGACTTTATATGAAAGAGATCTTGAAGAAGTAAAAAAGAGCATTATTACTGAAGACATTTTTAGAAGAGAAGGCGTGGAAAGTAGTGCTCTTGATTATGGCAGTTTTGCTGTTGTTTCAAAGGCTTCAGATGCTGATAAATTTGAAAGCGGTATAATGTCTGTTAATAGTGAAGACGTTAGAAGAGTTGCATGCGAGTATTTAAGAGATGAAAACTTAAGCGTTGCTATTCTTCAAGCACCTCCTGTTTCAGAAGATGCATTACCTGTAATGCTTACCTTGGATAATGGAATAAAACTAATTCTTAAAGAAAATCATGCTTCTCCAGTCATTTCTGTGTCAGCTAAGTTTATGGCTGGCGGTTTAAGAGAAGAAAAGCGGAATGCTGGCATATCCTGCTTAGCGGGAGAACTGTTATATAGAAGCTTAGATTCTGACGAAAAGTCATTTAGAAGTAAGCTTGAAAAAAAAGGTGCAAGATTATCTTATAAAGCATGTAAAGACTATGTGTCTGTAGATATGAAGGCAGTATCCTCTGGTTTTATACCGGCTTTTGATATTTTTATGAAAATGTTGGATAAACCTGAGTTCCCGTCAGCATACAGCAAGGCTAGAAGTGTTCTAGAAAGCAAGCTTGAAATAGAAAACAAAGATATTGTTTTGCAGAATGAATATAATACTTTGAAAGCCGTTTTCGGCTCTTCCCCCTTAACTTATTCTGATTTTGGCAAGTTGGACGATTTAAGTAAAATTAAACGAAGCGATGTAATAGATTTTTATAAAAAGTATTTTGTTCCTTCAAATATGGTTATTGCTGTTGTTGGAGATTTCTACGCCAGTGAATTACGAGATTATCTTCTTGCTTCTCTAGGAAAGTTTTCTTCTTCTAATAAATCTACAAATAAAGATATTAAGAGTAATGAAGTTGAAAATATTAAGTTTGGCACTCCGGTTCTTATGAAAAATAATACTGAAAATGCTCATATCTTATATATTTCAAGAACAGCCCCAATAAATGAAAGAAAAATAGTAGCATTAAATGTGGCTTGCAAAATTCTGGAAAATGCTTTGAGAAATTCTTTCAAAGAAGCAGATCAAATAGGGCTTATGTCTTCTTCTGTGAAAATAAGAAACAAGAGTTTTAGTAATGACGGTTACTTTGAAGCAGGGGTTATGACTAGGATTGATAATGTTGCAACAGCAGCACAGTTGTTGAATCTGGAAGTAGAAGCATTTAAAATCAGTACAATTCCATCTTATAAGGTTCAGGAAGCCAAAGATGCTTTATTTACAGAATTTGCTTTGACAATGACAGATAGTATGTCTTTGGCAGATGTTTACTCTAGAGATGAAATACTGGGCTTAGGTTTTGATTACTACACCAAATATGGTTCTATTCTTTCTTCAATTACTTTAAGTGATATAATAGAATCAGCAAAAGAATATATGATTCCAGACAAAAAATATGTTGTAGGAGTTTCTTCTTCTAATAGTTCTGATTTGGTGATGGAAGATAAAAAATTGGTTTTCAAACAGCCAAAAAAAGAAGAAGTTCCAAGTAAAGAACCGAATAAAGACAGTGGAAAAGATGCTTCAAAAGAAGGCGGAAAAGATGGAGCTAAAGATAGTGGAAAAGATGCGCCTAAAGATGGTGGAAAAGACAATAAATCAAACAATAATAGTGGTAAAAAATAAAATTAATTTGTTTTAATAAAAAGAAAAGCCTTTCAATATTCTTATTATTGAAAGGCTTATTTTCTTTACTAAGTTTGTTTTACGAACCGTATTTAGCTTTTATTAAATCCAGAACCTTAAAGCCTAGGGTTACGGTTATGCTTGATATAATCACAGCAACGGTAAACAAACCCAAAACAGTAAGGATTACCATTTCTTTCTCCGTTTAAACGGCTGCCATACTTGCTGGAATATTATTATAATCTATTTCGTGATTCCTTGCTCTCATAGATTCAAGGAATTCGCTGCCAAGTCTTGTAATATTGCCAGCACCCATTGTGAATATTACATCTCCCGGCTCTACATAGTTCAGCAGCATGTATTTAACATCATCTACATTTTTTACCATCTTAACTTTTCGTCTGTTGGAAACAGGCATATGGTCAAGAATTACTTTGCTTGTAACGCCAGGAATAGGCTTTTCAGAAGCAGCATAAATATCTGTTATGAAAAGCTTGTCGCAATTATCGAAGCATCGACCAAATTCCTGAGATAAGAATAAAGTTCTAGAATATCTGTGAGGCTGGAAAACAACTACAACTCTTTTGGCACCAAGACTGGTGGCTGCTTCTAAAGTTGCTTTGATTTCATTTGGATGATGTCCGTAGTCGTCTATAACAGTGACTCCTTCGCATTCTCCTTTGATTTCAAAACGTCTGCCGGCTCCATGGAAATTCTTCAGGCTTTTGAGTATGACTTCGAAAGAAAGACCTATTTCGAGGCAGAAACCAATTACTGGCAAGGAATTTAATACGTTGTGTCTTCCTGGAACAGATAACTCAACTCGACCGTAATTCTGACCGCCTACTGTAAGCGTATAGCTTGAACCAAATGGATGATAACTGATGTCTTCAGCCATAAAGTCTGCTGCGGTGTCAATACCGTAGGTTATTGTTCTAAGTTTTTCTGGAAGCGACAAATTGCGGGCTATAACATCATCAGCACAGAGGAAAAGGCCTCCGTTTTCGCTGATATGGCCGGCAAATCTTTCAAAAGCTTCTATTATAGCGTCTAAATTTGAATAATGATCCATATGGTCATTATCAATATTTGTTATGACGCCATATTGTGGAAAATACTTTAGAAAGGTTCCATCGCTTTCATCTGATTCAGCAACAAGAATGCCAGATTTTCCGAAAGAGGAGTTCCCGTTCAGTGCTTTTACGTGACCGCCAACAACACATGTCGGGTCTTTGCCGCCTTCAGTAAGAACTGTAGAAATCATTGAACTAACTGTAGTTTTGCCATGACAGCCTGCAACTGCAATTCCACATTTAGAATCAAGGAAAAGTTCTGCTAAAAGGTCAGAACGGTGAACAATATTAAGCTTGCGTTTATGAGCTTCAACAAGTTCTGGGTTATTGGGACTGATAGCTGAAGAAACAACAACTCTGTCTATGCCGTCAGTAATATTGGAAGATTTATGCCCAATGAAGATTTTAGCACCTTCGTTAATCAATCTAAGGGTTCTATCGTTTTCGCTTATATCAGAGCCTGAAACTCTATACCCCTTATGTAAGAAAATGCTGGCAATGCCACTCATTCCAACACCGCCGATTCCAATAAAGTGAATACCCTGCTGTGTCATCTGCTTTTAAAACGCCTCCTTGCAATCCTGAACAGTTCTGCCGGTTCAGTCTTTCTTAACAATATCATCGGCACACTTCTGATTTTT
>JAFXRA010000120.1 GCA_017526725.1 Candidatus Rifleibacteriota bacterium | reverse complement strand
TTCGGGTCTTGTACCAACAGCAGAATGGAAACAGAAAAAGTATCATGAAAAATGGGTTGGTGGTGATACAATGTCCGTTTCAATTGGGCAGGGCTACATGGAAGCAACACCTCTGCAACTTGCAAACATGATTGCAATGGTAAGCAATGAAGGAGTTATTTACAAACCACATCTTCTTAAAGAAGTACGCGACCCTGTAACAGATGAAATAATTCAGGAAGTAAAACCAACTGTACTTATAGAATCAACAATTGATAATTCTGTATGGAAAGAAATTCAGGTTGCTCTGCGTTATACAGTAACAGACGGAACACCGCAGTATCCTATGAACAACAAAATTGTAAAGATTGCCTGTAAGACCGGTACTGCCGAAGTTGAACCATATAGTAATCCAAACAGAAAAAATGATCAGAGCTGGCACTCTTGGCTTGTTGCATATGCTCCTTATGATGCTCCTCCAGAAGACCGCATTTGTGTTGCTACAATCGTCGAAGCCTGTAATACATGGGAATGGTGGGCACCTTATTGTACAAATATTATTATTCAGGGAATCTTTGCAAACCAGACATTTGAAGAATCTATACATGAGCTTGGATTTGAATACCTGATTAACCAGCAGAACGTAAACAGAGGACGAATGGAGTAGAGGAGAATAAAAATGAAAAACAAAGTTTTATCAATGTTTGATTATTTTCTTATTCTCGTAATTGCAATACTTGTAACAATGGGCATAATGTTCATTTATTCTTCAAGTATAAACTCCGAAGGTATTTCTGTAACAAACGAATACAAAAAGCAGATTATCTGGGCAACAATTGGCTTTATATTTTTAATAATCATGACTCTTTATGATTACAGAAGATTCGAAAGTATTTCTCCGTGGTTTTATATTGGACTTATTGTTGTTCTTGTATATACACGAATATTCGGGCGACTTGTAAACGGTGCTCGCAGCTGGATTGGTATTGGTGAATTTGGAATTCAGCCTTCGGAGTTTGGAAAAATATTTTTTATACTTTATCTGGCCCGGTATCTTGATAACAGTAAAAATGAAAATCAGCTTAAAAGATTTTTTATTGCAACAGGAATAATGCTTTTGCCAATGGGCCTTATTCTTATTCAGCCGGATATGGGTACTGCCAGCGTTTATATTCCAATATTCCTGTTCATGTGTTTTATTGCAGATATTCCTATAAGATATATTCTTTATGTGCTTGCATTTGGTATGCTTACAATTGTCTTTGCAATTCTTCCTGTATGGAACAGTGAAATTGCAGAACGCCCTTATGCAATTATAACAATTCTTACAAACACAAAATTCAGAGTTATTCTTATTTTTACAACTTCGTTTATTGCATCTGTAAGTTTAATCTTGCGAAAATATTTTCATTTTCCAAGATACATGATCTGGATTTCTTATTGTTTTTCTATTCTTGCTTTTTCTTTAATAGGCTCACTTGCTTTTTCTAAGGTTCTCAAATACTACCAGATTAAACGTCTTATTGTATTTATGAATCCTTATACAGATCCTCTTGGTTCAGGTTGGAATATCATTCAGTCTAAAATTGCAATTGGTGCCGGCGGACCTGTGGGGCAGGGCTTTTTAAATGGAACCCAAAGCCATTACCGTTTCTTACCACAGCAGAGTACAGATTTTATTTTCAGTATTCTTTCAGAAGAGTTTGGATTTTTTGGCGGTTGTATTGTATTTATTCTTTATCTTTGTATATTTATTAGAATTCTGATGATTATAAGACAATGTCCAAACCGTTTTGGAACTTATATTGCCTCAGGAATTTTTGGAATGCTGACCTTCCACTTTTTCATTAACGTTGGAATGGTTATGGGAATAATGCCCATTACAGGTATTCCGCTTTTGTTCCTGTCCTACGGTGGATCGTCGTTATTAAGCGTAATGACCTGTATGGGTATGCTTATGAGCATTAACTACAGGAAGAAGGATTTGTATTAATATTCACAAGCTAAAGGATGATTGCTTGATTTCTGATCCATATAGAAATACAGATTTCTCATTCCGTTTATTGAAACTTCAATATAGTACTGTGCTTTGGAATATGAATCTGTATGATCTCTGTATCCATATTTATAAAAGTCATTTATAACATAACAGTATTCATCATCTACATATAAAATTAAACCTTCATATGCAAATTTCAGATTTTTTGTTATATTAAATCTCTGTGATTTTTTTGGAACATATTCATTTATAATATCGTTTGCAAGATCTGTCTCTGGCTGATAAACAGTTACTACACAATATGGATTATTACTACTTCCCAAGACATGCTTATAAAGAACGGCAATACTTTTATCTTTTGGAATATCAGATGTAATAACAAATTCTTCTAGTTTTACAGTTGTATCATCTGTACGTGCATTTGTTACTGTACTGGTCACAGCATAACCTTCGAATTCTTCCCAATCTTCATAATAAGAAGATGGTAAACATCCCGAAAGAAGAATAATTACAAATGAAATTAATACGGTAAAAATAAGCTTTGTCTTTTTCATAATAGTCATCCTTAAAAGCGTTTGATACTTTCATTATATATAACAATTGAGAAAATGTTAATGTTACAAATATAAATATCCAGGGTATCTATTTTTTTTGTTTGTAAAAACCGATAATCTAATATATAATTTAAGTATATAAAAAAAGTATGAGGTTTATAATTGAAAGATACGCTTACTGGTCTGGACAACTATGATGAATTTGTACCCAAACTCCAGGAACTAATTGATAATCTTGACAATAAAATAATTGCAATAGATTACAGTGATATAAAGCATTTTAAATATTTTAATGACACTTACAGCTATAAAACAGGAAACGACCTGCTTGCAGATTATGCAAAGCTTTTAATGGACAATAAAGAAAATTTCTTATATGGTTCAAGAGTTGTTTCTGATAA
>JAFXRA010000119.1 GCA_017526725.1 Candidatus Rifleibacteriota bacterium | reverse complement strand
CTGTTGAAGCAGCAGGCGAACTCTTAAAAGCTCTTCAGTAATAAGTTAGAAAAATAAAAAGATCACTTAAGTTTTTAAGTGGTCTTTTTTATTTTAGTTTTTTAGTGTTAATTTTTCTTAAAAAAATTACGAATAATTATATAAAACCATGGAAAAATTCTCTAACTATGTCTGAAGAAGTTAAAAAACCTGTTTCTAAAACACGTGAACTTTCAGAAAAACTGAAAAATTCAGTTGTTTTAGATAAAGCAACAATAATAATGGGGAAGGCGGCCAGAATATCTTCTGTTTTGGTCTGCATTCTTGTTGCTGGTCTTTTCTTCCTGCTTTTCCATTATAGAGCAGATGTAAAAGAATGGGCCATGACATTTGTCAACCATTTTGGTTATCCTGCTCTTTTCTTGCTTACCTGGGCTTCAGATGTAATCGTTCAACCTATTCCTGCTGATTTCTTCGTTTTTGGATCAAATTTTGGCGGTAATAGTCTATTTGTTACTGCTTTAGTTGCAGGAAGTTCAAGTGCATTCGGCGGTTCTACTGGTTATTATCTTGGAAAATGGTTTGGTCCTTGGAGATTCAGACGAATTTTCGGTTCAAAAATTCTTAGAGCAGGAAGAGATTTATTTAAAAAACATGGATTTTTTGCCATATTTTTTGCTGGTGTAAGTCCTATTCCTTATTCAGCAGTTTGCTGGATAGGCGGTATATATAATACGCCACTTTGGGAAGTCATTGTGGCAAGTGTTATTAGTAGAACTATAAGATATTTAGTTGTTGGCTATATAACAGGGCTTGTATAATATGAAGAAACCGGTAACATACTTAGGTGATGCGTTTTTTCATGTAATAACAGTTTTTTCTATAATCGTTTTTATCTGGATTGTTATTACACCTGCCAAATATTTCATTGCCAGTGAATTTCAAAAAGTTTTTGAAAATAAAGGTGAAATGAGAGCCAAGAATAAATATAATGATTTGTTGGCTAAACATAATATTACAAGAGAAAAATATAAACCTTATATTATTGTAAGAAAAAAGACTAGAGAATTATCTGTTTATGCTAATTCTATTGAAATTGCTTCATATACTATCGGATTAGGACGAAATTCCAACGGTAAAAAAACGAAAAAAGACGATTTAAAAACCCCTGAAGGCAACTATTTTATTTGTAAAAAGGAATATAATCATAAATTTCATATGTTTTTGCAGATTAATTACCCTTCACCTGAAGATGCAAGCAGAGCAACTGTAAATCACATTATAACAACTAATGATGAAATTATGATTAATCAGGCACTTCAAAACGGTAACCCGCCTCCTGCAAATACTGAATTGGGCGGAAATATAGGTATTCATGGTTTTGGTTCAGAAAGCAATTGGACAGTAGATGGCTCAATTTCAATGAACAATATAGATGTTGAAGAAGTATTTTGGAATGTAGATATAGGCACAGAAATATTAATTATGCCTTAAAAGCTTTTGTAGTTAGAGTTTTCCAATTCTAATTCCCGATTTACTTATACTTTCGTATATTTTTCTGTTTCTTGATATTGGAATAAAATCAAATATTAAGCAGGTAAAAGCTTCCCAAAAAGCAACCCAGCCTGCAATGTTTATTCCCTCTATAATAATCTTTGAATACATTGGAATAGCATTAAAGTTTGTAATGAATCTGCTGTGTTCGTAGTAAAAGGCCATTAAAGCAATACCTAACAGCAATAATATAAAAAACTTCATTATTGCTTTGAATATCTTTCTTCGTTCTTTCCAATATAGAAATCTAAAATGGTTTTTTATTGCTTTTCTAATAGGCTCTTCACTGATTTTATCGTAATTATTTTCTATTTCTACTTTAATTATAAATGAATGCCCATCTAGTTCTTTAACTGATGATATAAGATAATCTTCAAAATCCTGGTCTAATTCTCGCTTATAAAAGGTGGTTTTACGGTCAAAACTATTAAATAGATCGTTAATTGTTTCTAAGGTAATATCTATTATGGCTTTATCATCTTCGGTAAAGTCATATCTGTCATGAAGAATATCTTTCTGCATTTTTGATTAGAGTTTTTGGGTCAGTATATCAGCAATTCTTTCGCAGGCGTGTCCGTCACCATATGGATTGCTGGCTTTTGACATTTTTTCATATGCGGAATTATTGGTTAAGAGTTCATTGAAATTGTTATAGATTGTATTTTCATTTGTCCCGACCAGCTTAAGAGTTCCTGCTGCTATTCCTTCGGGGCGTTCTGTTTTTTCACGCATAACAAGAACTGGTTTGCCCAGTGATGGAGCTTCTTCCTGAATTCCGCCTGAATCTGTAAGAATCAGATATGATCTTGCCATTATGTTGTGGCAGTCTAGAACTTCAATGGGGTCTATAATATGTATTCTGTCAAAATTCCCTAATTCTTCATCAGCAGCATGTCTGACAACAGGATTCATGTGTATCGGGTAAAGTGCTTTCAAATCAGGGTGTTCTTCCATTACACGTCTAATGGCGCGGAACATGTTGTGCATTGGCTGGCCTAGGTTTTCGCGTCTGTGAGCTGTAATGAATATGAGTCTGCTATTTTTAGCCCATTCTAGTTCTGGGTGATTGTAATCTTTTCTTACAGTGGTCTTTAGAGCATCAATAACAGTATTGCCAGTAATAAAAATTGATTCTGGCTTCTTACCTTCATTTAACAGATTTTGTTTGGCTTTTTCTGTAGGAGCAAAATTAAATTGTGAAATAATACCAACTGCCTGACGGTTGAATTCTTCTGGGTAAGGTGCGTAAATATCGTAGGTTCTAAGACCGGCTTCAACATGTCCGACAGGAATTTGTAAATAGAAGCAGGCTAAGGCTGTTACAAATGTTGTGGAGGTGTCGCCATGAACAAGCACTACATCAGGCTTTTCTTTTTCCAATACAGATTTTATTCTATTTAAAATATTGGTGGTTATATCGAATAGAGTCTGCTGTTTTGTCATTATAGAAAGGTCGTAATCAGGAACGACTTCGAATGTTTCTAATACCTGATCGAGCATTTCTCTGTGCTGACCTGTTACGCATACAATAGTTTGAAAATTGTCTCTGCTTTTTAATTCTTTGACTACAGGACACATTTTTATTGCTTCAGGTCTTGTGCCAAAAACTAACATTATCTTTTTCATATAGTAACCAGCCTTTGATGTTATTTGTCTTAATTTACCATAAGTCTTGAATTGGTGCAATAAAGGTAAATCTTATGTGTTAAAAAATAAGCGTTGCTAAATAATGAATATTTCGATAAAATCAACGTAAAGAGTTGAATACTTACATAGTTATATATATAGATTGGAGTTCAAGATGGGAGCATTTTGTGCTTTTTGTGGTAAGCCTATAGTTGACGGTGCGAATTTTTGTGTGGGCTGTGGGAAACCTGTCAGCAATGTGGGTTCTCCAAACTCAACACCAACATCAACGCCGGCACCCAGCGGAAACATTTCTAATTTATTTACTGAACCTGCACCCCCAACGAACAACTATACACAGGTTCCTCAGCAAGTTATTCCTGCTGCTCCTCAAATGCAGAATGTACAATATGTTCAGCCTCAGATGGCTCAGCCTCAATATACAAATCAAAATTTTAACAATCAGGCTGCTACATATGTACCAAAAGAAATAACACTTTTCGGACTTATTTTTGACTATTTCTTTGGCGGTTTCAGCGGCCGATGCAGAGTCTTGGAATTATGGTTAACAGGCTTTTTGATACTGTTTTTAGAATTTATATTTTTGGGCTTACCACTGGGAGCCGCAGTTTATTATTTCCGAACAAATCCGCAATTTATGCAGTATATTCAGCTAGCTGGATACGCAGTTAATATTGTCCTGGGAATAGTTAACTTCTTACCTGGAATTATGATTACAACTAGACGTCTGCACGATTTAGACATGTCAGGCTGGATGCAGCTCATATTCTATATCCCAATTATCGGTCAGTTGTTTATGCTTTATGTAATTTTCGTTCCGGGAACAAATGGTCATAACACATACGGTTGATAATTGATGGAACAAAAAAATATTGAGAACATCCTAAATCTTGTTAAAGACGGAAAAATTTCTGTTTCTGACGCAATGTTGAAACTAAAAGAAGCTCCATTTGAAGATTTGGGTTTTGCAAAACTCGATTTACATAGAGGCTTGCGTCAGGGAGCTGCTGAAGTCATTTACGGAGCCAGCAAGACCCCGGAACAGATTGTTAAAATATCAAAGTCCTTTTTGGAACATGGGCAGAAGACTATTCTAATTACACGAATGTCTAAAGAAGCTGCTGATTTGGCTCAAAAAAGCATAGACTGCTTTAAATATGACGAACTAAGCAAAATAGGCATTGTTGGTGAACTTCCGCCTATTAATACCAAGGGAAAAATTGTAGTTGCCACTGGTGGAACAAGCGATATGCCTGTTGCTGAAGAAGCCGCTTTAACAGCAGAAGCTTATGGCAACAAAGTGGTTAGACTGTATGATGTTGGTGTTTCCGGGCTTCATCGGCTTTTAAGCCATCTTGATGAAATAATGTCTGCTAAAGTCATTATAGCTATTGCTGGTATGGAAGGTGCTCTCGCAAGTGTAATCGGCGGTTTGGCTGATTGCCCTGTTATTGCTGTTCCTACTAGCGTTGGTTATGGTGCTTCTTTCGGCGGCGTTGCTGCGCTTCTTTCTATGCTGAATTCATGTGCAAGCGGTGTCAGCGTTGTTAATATTGATAATGGTTTCGGCGCAGGTTATCTGGCCAGTATGATTAATCACATTGGTGGAGAGGAAGAAAAATGAAAACTCTATTTTTTGAATGTAAGATGGGTGCTGCTGGCGATATGCTTGCCGCTGCTTTGTTAGAACTTCATCCAGAACCTGAAAAGATAATAAACCAATTAAATGGAATGGGGCTTCCCAATGTAGAGTTTAAACTTGAACCTTCAGTGAAGTGCGGAATTACCGGTAAGCATTTTTCTGTAATAGTTGGCGGTCAAGAAGAACAAAGCTGCGATGTTCACCATGAACATCATCATGAACATCACCATGAACATCATCATGAACACTGTTGTTGTCATGACCATCATGATGATAATGAACATGATAGCCACTGTCATCACCATGAAGAACATGATAATGAATGTCATCATCATGACCATTGTCATGAACACCCGGATTGTATTCATTTAGAGCAGCATCATCATGACCACGAGCATTGCTGTGGGCATGAACATCATCACGAAGACCATGATGATTGCCACTGCCATGAACACCATCATGAACATGCTCATGATCATTGCTGCGGTCACGAACATTCTCATGAACACTATCACCATCACGAACACCATGGCTTGCATGACATTGAACACTTAGTTATGGGGCATCTGA
The DNA here is from genome assembly GCA_017526725.1 of Candidatus Rifleibacteriota bacterium. The sequence goes on along the minus strand of JAFXRA010000119.1, from coordinate 20,885 downwards.
ATCTTCCTCAAAAAGTAAAAGAAGATGTGATGGCTGTATATAAGATTATCGCAGATGCAGAGAGCCAAGTGCACGGCGTTCCCGTAAATGAAATTCATTTTCATGAAGTAGGCTCTTTAGACGCAGTAGCTGATATTACATCAGTCTGCCTCTTAATTAATGAATTAAAGCCTGAATATATTGCTGCTTCACCTGTACACGTTGGAAACGGTCAGGTGAAATGCGCTCATGGTATACTGCCGGTTCCCGCACCTGCAACAGCCTTAATCTTAAAAGGCATTCCAACATACAGTAGCAATGTTATGGGCGAATTGTGTACCCCAACCGGCGCCGCTCTGCTTAAGCATTTCGTTTCAGTTTTCGAAAGTCAGCCTGTAATGCGTGTCGATAAAATTGGTTACGGGATGGGTAAGAAAGACTTTGAGCAGGCTAATTGCATTAGAGCAATGTTAGGAGAAGCAGAAGAAGACGTAAATCAGGTCGTTGAATTATGCTGTAACCTTGATGATATGACTCCTGAAGATATAGGCTTTGCTATGGAACGCTTGTTTGAAGCAGGGGCTTTAGAAGTCTATACAACTTCTGTGGGTATGAAGAAGAACAGGCCGGGAATTTTGCTTAGTTGTATGTGCAAAATCGAATTGCGTGAGAAGATGCTGAATACAATCTTTAAATATACTACTACAATTGGTGTAAGAGAACGTTTGTCCAATAGATACATACTAAAAAGAAGTATGGATTCATTCTCTGCTGATGGACAAAATATTAGAGTTAAAAAAGTGTCTGGTTATGGCGTTGCCAGAGAAAAATTCGAGTATGAAGATTTGGCATCTTATGCAGTAAAAAATAATATTTCTTTAAGCGAAGCTCGAAAAAAGCTACTGAATAAATAAAATGATTGTAAAAAAGTCTAAAATGTAGTTAGATAATAAACATGAGTAGCGAAGAAAATACTGTAATTCCTGAATGCTTTAAACAATTCGAAACCTTTCCTGGAGCCATTTTTGAAAATGGTAAAATATATTTTCCCCATTATTCAACTTTACTATTGGTTTTAGAAACTTTTATCGGATTAATATTGTCTTTTGCTTTCATTTATTTGCTGATAATCACCGGATTGTACCGTTATAAGTATTTATTTTTTTTTCTGGTTTCTTTTTTCATATTTCTCTTAGTTTATTGTTCAATAAGAACAGGCATTTATACTGCTATAGATTACCAGGAAAATCTATTATATAAAGAATTCTCCTTTTTTGGTAAAACTCTGTTTACTTTCGGTTATGTAGAAATAAAAGATATTTTGCAGGTAAGCAATAATGTTATTCCTCAGTGTATTAACCCCGAAGGTAAAAATAACAGAGTTAAACCAAACCCCAAAACTAATCTTTTCCATAAATACGTAGTTAGTTTTTTGGTTAATAATGGCGATATTGTTGATTTCCTTGAACTTGGCGGTTATGAAGGTTACTTTGAAGTAAGTAAAAATCTTGCTAAGGCAATTTCAGAATATTGGGGTATTCCCTTGATGGTTTGCGGTGACAGCCAAAGAATTTATGTTACTGGTCAGGAAGAACGTTATCGCTTGGCCTTAGAAGGTATTCCATTTTCATACGCAAGAAGTGTTATTATTACTATAATAATAATTGTAACACTCGTTGCTTTTGGAATTTCAAACTTTAAATAAGCTTTTTCATGAAAGTTAGAATAAATGGATTGTTTCTATAACATAAGTGAATTTAAACTTCTCATTCCCAAAGAATATATCAATTTGAATGAAGATTTGATTCAAAGCATTAAATCTCGCGGAATCATCGTTCCTGTCGTCGTTTCTGATGGCTATGTCTGTGATGGGCATAAACGTATTCTTGCCTGCGAAAAATTAGGAATAAACAGAGTTCCAGTAGTTTTTGCTGAAGGCAACCCTGTAGAGCTTCTTTTTGAACTTAACGACAGAGAATTGCGCGTTAACGAAATTGCGCTGCTTTGCAAGAATCTTTCAGATAAACAAATTGCTGACATTTGTAAGAAAGCTGATTTTTCTAATTCACCTCAAATGGTTCATGCTGTTAAATATTTTTCTGGTCTTTTGGAAAAGGCTCCCGAACTTTATTCCTATGAGTTGCCTGCCAATATCTGGCGTGAGCTTGGGCATTTGGGCGAAGATATAGGTAAGTATGCCTACGATTTACTAAAAATGCAGGGTACCGTTAGCGAAAAGCGTAATATTGCAGCTTTCTTGCGCCAGGCACAGAGAAGAGGGGAATTACCAGAATCTATAAAAGCAGAAAAGACTGCTGAGATTCTTCCCTTATTACAAAAGACTGCACAGCCTAGAAGATCTCAGGCTTACGAAAAATATGAAAGAGCCTTGGATAATATAGTTATGCCAGGTTCAGCTTCTCTTAAAATAGACCCAACATTTGCTCAACCAGGCGTTAATTTGAATATTTCATTAAAACGCTCAGAATTATATAAATTAGAAGATGCAAAGACCGCTTTGGAAAAGCTGTTTAAAGAGGTTCCCGAACTGTGAGCAGGCTGTTTTACAAGAATCTTTATATAGGCCGAGATGTGGTCGATGACCCCCTTGTATTAAGTATCAAAAGCAAGATTGATTATAATAATGAAGTAGTCGTAGATGGTGAACTACATCCCGGAAATGGCTTATTGCTTGCGAAGAATAAGGGTAAGTTTATAAAAGTCTGCCCATGTCGGTGCGAGAAAACCTGGTGCGGATACTGGGTGGTAGAGTGGGGGTTCGGTTGCCCCTTCGAATGCGAATACTGCATAGTTCAAAATTATCAGAGAGCCGGCGATGCTACCCTTTATGTGAATTTTGATGACTGCCGTAAAGAAATAGAAGAATTACGCAAAAATGTAAAAGGCGCTATTAGATTAGGAACTGGCCATTTTGGAGACCCGATGGGGTTTGAAGAAATATACCCATTAAATCAGGCCATTATAGAATGGACAAAAGATATGCCTGATTTTACGGTAGAGGTTAAGACAAAGAGTAATTATATAGAACCTATTTTAAAGCTTCGTGATGCTAGAAATCTTACAATGTCATATTCTTTAAATACTTTGGAATCTGCTAATGCATTAGAACATAAAACAGCCTCAATAGAAGAAAGACTGGCGGCCGCAAGAGATGCTGCTAAGGCTTCAAACTGCAATCTTGCCTTTCATTTTGAACCTATTATTCCTATAAAAGACTGGAAGAAGAAATACTTGGAAATTTTCGATTTGATGGCAAAATATCTGGATGGATTGGAAATTAGCTGGATATCGCTAGGAACATTCAGATTCCCTAAAGGTTTTCAAGAATATGTCGAACTTTATCACCCTAATACCGGCATATTTGCAGAAGAATTCTACCCTTGTTCTGATGGTAAAATAAGGTATTTCAGACCTCTTCGTGAAGAACTTTATACTTTTATCAGAAATGAAGCGTTGAAGCGTTACCCCGATACTGTTGTGTACATATGTATGGAAACTCCGGAAGTCTGGGAAAGGGTAGCAGGCCACAAAATGACCTCTTCAGAACTATACTTGCAGATGTGCCACCGTATTTCTGATATGTCTAAGCTTCGCTTAGGTTAGTAAATTCATAATAATGACAGTAGACGCGAAACCTTCTATTCTCCGCACAAGGCTCGTTCCCTCAAAGATTATCCGAAGGTAAAAATCTACAGAGACCGCGGAGGAGAATAAGGTTGAGCAAGCGACTGTCATTATTTTTAATATTATTCGCCTAGCCATTTACAGAATAAGCAATGACAAATCTGAAATACTGATTAATAACTAAAAAAGTTTGCATTTGCCCTGTAGATGTGATTGGTGTTATTTTAAGCTAAAAGCCTTAAGCTTCAAGCTTACATACAAGGTAAAAGAAATGATGAGTGAAAGAACAAAAAGAATTATCGAAAAAGAACAGGCATACATAGAAAAGAAAAAGAATAAAAACAGCTTGACAAATAATGTAAGATACATTAAACTCATCGTCACCTACGACGGAAGTGCGTTTTTCGGTTATCAGTATCAACCTGATGTTCCTACTGTTCAAGGCGAACTAGAGAGAGCATTCAAGCTAATTACAAGAGGCGAAGAAAGCAGAGCTGTAGGTGCGGGTCGGACAGATGCCGGTGTCCATGCAATTGGGCAGGTGGCATTATTCAGAACGAGATGCCCGATACCGCTTGAAAAGTTAATCATCGGATTGAACAGTGCAATCCCTGGGAGTCTAAGGATAAGCAGGGCAGAAGAAGCAGAAGAAGGCTTTCACCCTTGTTTCTCAGCTCGCGGAAAGCATTATCGATATCAGTGGAAACTTGTTGAAACCTTATCACCTTTCTATGAAAGGTTTTACTGGCAGCTCACGAAGAGACCAGATATCGAAAAGATGAAAGAAGCAGCTAAAGTATTCATCGGTGAGCACGATTTTGCAGCTTTTGCAAAGTCCCCCCAGCAATACGAAAGCACTGTTAGAAATATCCTTCAGTCAGAATTGAGCTTAAAAGAAGATATACTTCAATTCGACGTGGTCGGAACCGGCTTTATGCACAACATGGTTCGGAACATGGCAAGAGCTTTATATCTGGTTGGAACAAATCAGATGACTGCAGAAGAAATAAAAGAACTGTACTGTAATCATGATAGAAGACGCTTAGGAGCACCTGCACCTCCCGGCGGGCTGTATCTGATGAGAGTCATGTATTAACCGAAAGGAGAAATAATCGGTGAAGACGTTCGAAACTAAAGAACAAAAAACGTTGCAAGTTAAAAAAGCTGAAGCAACAAGAGATTGGATTGTAGTAGATGCTAAAGATATCCCATTGGGTCGCTTAGCTTCACAGGTTGCTGCTCGTTTACGCGGCAAACACAAAGTTAACTATACTCCAAATGTAGACTGTGGTGATTTTGTTGTTGTTATCAATGCTGACAAAATCGCTTTGACTGGTGCCAAGGAAACCGATAAGAGATACTACTGGCACACTGGTTATTTAGGTGGAATTAAGTCTGTTACTTACGGTAACCTTCTTAAAGATGCTCCTGATAAAATGCTCTGGCTTGCTGTTAAGAGAATGCTTCCTCGCAACAAAATGAGAAAGAGATATCTTGGTAAGCTTAAAGTTTACGCTGGTGCTGAACATCCACATACTGCTCAGAAACCAACAGCTGTTAAACTCGATAAATAAGGAAGGAGCAATAAAAAATGGCAGAATTATTTTTCTGGGGAACAGGTAGAAGAAAATCATCTACTGCTCGCGTTCGCATTTGCAAAGGCGAAGGCAAAATTATAATCAACAAAAGACCGATTGAAGAATATTTCCCAATCGCTCTAACCCGTAAGATCGTTGTTCAGCCTCTTACCACCACTGAAACTCTTGGCAAATTTGATATTTACGCTAATATCACTGGCGGCGGCAGCACAGGTCAGTCTGGCGCTCTTCGTCACGGTATTGCCCGTGCTCTTGTAAAATTCAACGAAGAATTCAGATCTTCTCTCAAGAAACTTGGTTACCTCACTCGTGACCCAAGAATGAAAGAACGCAAGAAATACGGTCTCAAATCTGCAAGAAGAAGACCACAGTTCTCAAAACGTTAATATTTTCGTTTTCAAAAAAACACCTCTTCGGAGGTGTTTTTTTGTTGTCTTTTACTTCTATATTTGATTATAATATATGTAGAAATGCGTGATAAACTTGTTTATTAGGCAATAAGTCATTCAGAATTGGCATTGGTAATAACGGCTTTAGAAAAAGGTGTAATTCTATGATGACTGATGATGAATTTATAGCTAAAATTCTTGAAATAGTTCTTCTTTTTATTTTAGCTATGATTTATTTTCCATAAAAGAGATTTGCTTATAAAGAGTTTATTGAAAAGGAGTGATTACTTATGGTAACAGAACAAGAATTGATAAATCAGGCAATTGAAGCTAGTAAAAAGGCTTATGCTCCATATTCTAAATTTCATGTTGGGGCTGCTTTGTTGACTGCTTCTGGAAAAGTCTTTCAGGGTTGCAATATAGAAAATGTCAGCTTTGGAGCTACAAACTGCGCTGAAAGAACAGCTATTTTCTCAGCCGTTGTAAATGGTGAAAGAGAATTTAAAAAACTTGTTATTTATGTTGATAGAGAAGAATTCACTCCTCCATGCGGAATTTGCAGACAGGTCATCAGCGAATTCTCTCATGATTTAGAAATATTACTTGCTAATAATAAAGGCGAAGTTAAGAGAACAAATATAAAAGAAGTTCTTCCTTTAAGCTTTGATTTTGAAATGAAATGAACGAAGAACAGCCCTCTTTAATAAAAAGACTCCATAATAATCCAAATGCCCAGAAGGTTCTTCTTATTTTGACAATTATTTATATTTTGTCACCATTTGATATTGCTTCTGAGGCTGTATTTGGACCTATAATTGGTTATTTGGATGATTTTGGCATTGTATTGGCAGAAATTGTTCAGTTTCTGGTCTATATGAAAAACAAAAAAGCGGCTTTTGAAAAGAAAGTTCAAGATACTGCTATTAATAATGAAAAACAAAAAACAAATAATGAGGAAAATAAATAATGGCTACTGCAAAAAAAGTAAGTGTTAGACAGGAAGTTCAAGCCGTTGGCTTTTACTTGGGCGATGACGAATATGCCATTTATATCAATAAGGTTCGTGAAATCGTTCCAATGACTGATATAAGAAAAATTCCAAAATCGCCTCAGTTTGTCGAAGGCGTAATCAATATTCGTGGTAAAATCATACCTGTTTTAGACTTAAGAAAACGATTTGATTTATCAATCACTGAAACCAACAGGCAAAGTTGCAAGATTTTGATAGTTGAACTGGAAAAGAATCAGGTAGGTTTAATCGTTGACAATGTTTCTGAAGTTATGAAATTCTATGCTGATGATATTGAAAAAGCTCCGCCAATGTTCTCAGCAAATATAAGTTCTCAATACATTCAGGGTGTTGCAAAAATAGAAAATAAGCTTATTATTCTTCTTGATATAGAAAGATTATTGTCTTTCGAAGAAAAGTCTGTATTGGAAAGAATCGGTTAATCATGTCTGATACTTCAGACAAAAAGAATAAAACATCTAAGAAAAAGGAAAGCGGCTTCGTTGCTTTATTAAAAGGAATGGGCTGCTTTTTTGTCTGCTTGTTCTTTTTTACAATTATATCCGTTGGGGCAGGCATATATTTCTTTGTTCCAATAATTAGAGCAGTTGCGGCTGAAGAAAAACTCCCTGAATTTGAAGGGCCTACCGAACATGATTTCTGGAGCTTACAGGAAAAAACAATCGGTAATAAGGATTCGAAGGATTACAACTCATTAGGTTTGACAAGCGGCGAGTATAATGCGTTGCTGGCTTCTGTTCAGATTCCACCTGTTTCGGGTTTTTGTTTGAATAGAGTTCGCCACAGTTATAAGAACAAAGAATTGCGTTATTATCTGATTGGCTCTGGTTATACATTTAGAAAGCTTGTAATCAGCTTTGTCGTTTTTAAGGATGGGCAGCATAGTTTTCCATCTGAAATACGAGTAAATAACTGGAAAGTTCCAGGCGATACGCTTAAGGAAAAGTATGTAAAGGGTATTATTGGCGATGTTGCAGATGCTGATAAGAGCGGACTACTGAAGAAGATTATATCCGGCGCCCTTAACCCCTTCGAATAGTTCCCGATAGATGAAAGGTCTAATCATGAAAAAACTAAAATATATACTCATAATTCCCATTTTAATAGCTTCTTACGCTTTATGGAAACTATGCAGATACTGGTTTAAGCCGACCGGGGGTAACGAAGGCTGGATAGCAGAAACTCAGCCTTCAGAACCATGGCAGTATTGGACAGACGTTTTCTGGAAAGTATTCTTTACTCTTTACAACGGATTAGAAATACACAACTCTCATTATGTTCCTCAGGATAAACAGGCTGGTTTTGTTACCGTAGCCAATCACGAATCTATATTAGACGGTTTTATAATGGGTATGAGCATTATGCGCCCACTATATATTATGGTTAAGAAAGAAGCTTTTGAAGTTCCTATATAAGGTTTTTACTTAAGAAAAGTTTTATGCTATCCGGTTGACCGCTCTAAAACTGATTCTACAGCTATAAAAACTGCTTTTAAATATTTATCAGAAGGCAAATGCTTAGGTATTTTCCCTGAAGGAACAAGAAATCGCAAAGGTTTTGTAAGCGAATTCAAACCCGGTGCTATTAAATTAGCTATAAAGAAGAAAATTCCGATTATTCCTGCTTATATAGCAAATTCTCATAACATAACACCTATTGGTTGCATTTTGCCAAGACCGGCAAAGCTTAAAGTAATATTTTTAGAACCTATTGATACTAAAGCTGAATTAGAAGCCGGCAAAACAGAAAAAGACATCATTGAAATGCTTTATAAACGCATTACTGATGTTGGTACAAAGACAATGGGCTACGATGTAAGAGACCCGGAATATTTAAAGAGATTAGAGCATCAGAGCTTAGAACAGCAGCACAATCAAGCCCAGAGCAACTGAACGCAGTGTTACATCTCAATTCTCAATTTCTTAAAACAGGCTCTTTCTTAAATCTGAAAGCTCGGAATTAATATCGAAATCTTCTTCGCAAAAATCTTTTTGTTGAAGCAGGTTAATTCTTTTCTGTATCCATTTTCTAAGTCTAGGATACTTTTCTATTTCATATTCCTTTTTTAGGATAGAAAGAGCGAGATTATAGTATTTATGCTTGCGAGCAAGGCAGTATAAGACTAAGTCATACCAGTCTTCTGTTAAAAGATTTTCAGCATTTAAAGAAATAAGAGCAAACTCAATCTGCTTTCCCGCTTGTTCCTCAAAACTTTTTTCATCTTTGATTTCTGTTAAAAGTATTCCTTGTGTAAGACGGTTATTCGCCATAATAGCAGCTTTTTCTATAGTGGAAAGCTCATCGGCAGATAAGATAAAACTAGAGCAAATAATGTAAACAATAAGTAATAAGATTTTTTTCATGTTAGGAATATTATCATTGATTAAAAAAAAGTGAAATGTTAAATTTAATCTAATATGGAGCAGATAAATCAGAACATTTCTAAATCAGAAATAAAGGCAGATAATTTTGGAATATTGCCTTGGAGTTGCGAACCAGGTTTCTTTGCGCGGATTTTTGGGCAGAAGCCATTTGTTGTTGATGCAGAAAATATTACCTTTACTGCCGATAAAAAAGAGTTAAATCTGCCTTATTCCGAAATTGAGGCGATTGAATGTTCAGGCAGCATTATTCACATAAAAACCGCTGATAATAAAGATTATTCGTTTAAAGCAGGCAAAGAAGCGCCTGATATCAGCAACCTTATTTTGCGTCTGGCTAAGGAAGTAAACGAATATCAGAGCTTTATGAAGGTAGACAAAGTTGTTCCTCAGCTTGGTTTTGCTTATTTCCTTAAAGCTTTCAGTTATAGAGGGAACCCATTTGTCAGGGCAGTTGAAATACTTTTAAAAACCGCAGTAGACAACAATTTCTCAGATATTCATTTCGAGCCGGCAGAAAGCTCTGTAAAAGTATCATACAGAATGGCTGGGAAACTTCGATATTGCTGCGAAATGAGCAAAGTCAACTATGAACATTTTATAGCCAGAGCCAAATATCTGGCCGGCTGTGATAATCAGTTATCTAATAAGGCTCAGGAAGGTGCTTTCAGGTTTCTCAACATTGATATAAGACTTTCAACTTTCCCTGCTGATTTAGGCGAAAGAGCCTCTTTTAGAGTGATAGGTGCAGTAAAGTTTCCTAACATAGATTCTTTGGGCTGGTCTAAGGAAGCAAAAGATACCTGGTTAAAAATGGTAAGAGAAGAAACAGGTCTTTTTATCATTACGGGTTCTGTAGGTTCCGGCAAGACTACTGCTATGTATGCAACTCTCTCTGAATTAATTTCTTCCGTTGATGGCCAGGTTCGTGCTGTCAGCATAGAAGACCCTGTTGAGGCTTATATAGACGGAATATGCCAGTCTTCCTTCGACCCCAAAACAGAGAGAAGTCTGGCTTCAGCCTTTAAGCATCTTTTAAGGCAAGACCCTGATATAATTGCTTTGGGCGAAATAAGAGACGTTGAGTCTATTAATGAAGCTCTCCAGGCTGGGCTGTCTGGACATCTTGTCTTTGCTACTTTCCACGCTGGTTCGCCAGATGAGGCTATTGACAGAATTAAAATGATGGCGGCAGGAAATAAGTTGATTCTTGCAGGGTTAAAAGGTATTCTACATTTAAAACTTACTTATAAAGAAACTAGCGTTACTCAGATTCCAATTATAAAAAAGATTAATTCTCAGGATATCAAATGATAGAAAGGTTTATTGATAAATATTACTGGGCAGATAGATACAGCAGAGTATCAACCAATCTGGCTTTATTTATAGGGAATAAGCTGTGTAATGGCTATTCTCTTGCAAATGCTTTAAAGGCAGCTTCGGAAGAGGTTGATAATAGAAAACAAAAAATAGCTCTTTCCAATGCTGAATATTTAGTAAAAAAAGGCGAAGACTTAAGACATGCTTTTAGTGATTATAGCCTAAAACTTAAGCAAAAGGACAGATTTGTCTTAGCTTCTTCTCTTTCTGACAGACAAAAGGGCATTATTTTAAAAAACTGGTCAGAATCAAAGTTTCATGGATCAAATGCCATTAGTTACTTACTGGTTTTTATTACTACGATCGTTATATGCAGCACTGCATTTTTTGCATCAAGTTTTGTTTTGCCTCAGTTTTATGAAATATCTTTAGGAATGGATGTTCCTACAAATAATCTATTAAAAGTAGTTTACAGAAGCTATCCCGGTTTATTTTTCCTGTTCCTTCTGTTCTATTTTGGATTCATATGCTTTTTAATAGTAATTTGCTTTAGTCTTAATAATATGAAGAAAGAACACGAAGAAGCTGATTTACTGGCACTGATTTCTTCTTTTGATAGAAGTGAGCAGCTAAAAATACTTGATATGATGGCTAATTCATCTTGTTTCCCAAGAATACATAAAAATATCAGACGTGCTGTTGAAAGTTTGAAAAATGGAGAAAAGCAGGAAGATTCATTTAATAATATAGGTTTAAGCCATTATACAGAATGGCTTTTGAACCTTAGTTATTATGAGAATGACAGAGCAGTTTTAAAAGAAGGAGCGATGATTATTAATGAAAGAATTATGCTTTCTTCTTTATCTAAGATTAAAATTGCAGAAGTATTGATAGTAATTCTTCAAAGTATGTTTTTTGCACTTATGGCTTCCGTTTTATTTGGTTCTTTAAACAATATTGTTTTGGGGTGTTTTGCATAATGTCAGAGATTGTTCTTGATAATAACCTTCAAAAAACCGTTTTGGGCAATAGACTGACTAATCAGGAAGAGCTCATCGCCTTTTGCAGACTGATTGTTGCTGCCTCAAAAAGTGGAATGAACCTGATTCCGGCTCTTGAAAAGCTTGTAAATAAAAATGACAATAAACAGTCGATTATTTGGTTAAATGACCTTGTTGATAAGCTTAAAAAAGGCTATTCAATAGATGAAGCTAAGAATTCATTAAAGGGATTTGACCCGGTGTTAGGCAGACTGTTGCCTCTTCTTGGCAATGAAAAACTTGTTAAGGTATTTGAAATCTATACTAAGTATCTTATAAAGCAAGAAACCTGTAATAAGCAGATTAGATGCCTAGTCTGGTATCCTCTGCTGGTAATGTTGTTTTCTTTCGCTTTTGTTCTTTATTTGAATTTTCATTCATTTCCTTTGATGGAGACAATGAGCAGTCTGGATTCTACGCTGGATGGATGGAGCTTCAGACTTTTATATTTTGCCAAAAACTCATTATGGCCAATTTCTCTTATAATACCTGGTTTAATGGCATATTTAATAATTGATTGCGCAATTTATATGCTTTCAGGCAGGTTCATAAAGACTTCTCTGTGGGCTAAGATCTCTGGGCTAGATAAAGCAGATGAAATGAATGAAAAGTCAAGATTAGCCGCTCTTTTATCAATATATGTATCTGCTGGTTATTCTTTGAATCAAGCAATAGAAGCTTCAATCAATTTTGTCGGGGAAGAAGAAAGCAGAGAACTTTTAAAATTTAATAAGGCTTTTTCTGAAGGGAATAATCTTTCCGAAGTTTTGATTAATTCAGGTATCCTGTCTGACTTCCTAAATGGCAAAGAAAGTGTTGATGAACTTCCCGCTAAATTAAATTATGCTTATGATAACTTTAATTTTGAAACAATCAATTTAATTAAATCTATTTCCGACAAACTCTTTTATATTCCTTTAATCATTGCAGGAATAATGGTAATGCTGGTAGTCACAGGCTTCTTCGGCAGTTACAGTAATTTTGCCTGGAGTATATTATGAAAAAAAACAGAAAAGCTACTATGCTTATAGAATTAAGCGTATTGATAGTTTGTTCCATGATATTTTATTCGGCTGTTTATAATTTGCTTAGCAGCCGTAATTACATGGTAACACGACTGATTGAGAATAATACTGTATTAATGGTTTTAGACAGCATAGCAGAAAAGATTAAATATGATTTAAAAACAGGTATTAGCCCTGAAAAACTAGATTTTTCTAAATATAAAGATATGATAAAAGATGATTCATATAAGCTTAAGATCAGATTAGATAACAAAAAAATAGATATTCTGCTGGGAGTATATTATAAAGAGCAGTTCGGCATAGCCTATTTTCCAGAAGTAAAGAGAATTTATAAAAAAGAGGTATCTTTTAATGAATAATAGAGGGATAACCTTAATTGAATTAATGATAGTAATAGCTATTCTTGGTATTGCCTTTAATTTTAAAGGTATATATACCGTTACTAATGATTATAAAGAACAAAATAAACGTATTGAAGAACAGGAAAGGGTAATTAGATTTCAAAAGAATCTGAGGAAGTTATTAAAAGAGAGCAAATCATTTACTAGTGTTACTAATAAGCGTATTGTAGCTGATAACTTTAAACTAATGATTTCGAATAATAATGAAAAAATCTTTTTAAATGGAAAAGTCTACCAGTTTGATAATTTCAAGCTTTTTAATTTCAAAAGAATAGATGAAATAGTTAAATGTAATGTTATAAATGGTAAACTTTCGTTTAATATGTTTCTGGTTCCAGGTAAATGTGAAGCATCCAAATCTGAATTGCCTGAAAAAGTGACTATGGAATTCTTTGAACAGAATGATGATGAGGTTTCTGACGTAGAGGTTGAAGATGTGATTTCTGATGTTGAGGTTGAAGATGAACAATAACAGCAGTTATAAAAGAAAAAATAATAAAAAGGGTTTTACTGTTCTTTTAGTGTTTATTGTTTTGCTGCTCGTCGTTTTTTGGAGCATAACCAACAGTTCAGAAATGATAATTCATGTTGCAAATGAACAAAAAATAGAAATGAATAAAAATGGAGTTATTTTAGATATGACCGAAGTTCCTGAGTTTGAACTTAATTAAATCAGGGTACAAAAGTCAGCTCAAAAGAGAGAGTGTTGGTTTTACAGCCGTTTATTTTCATATACAACATCATCTGATGAACACCCAATGGTGCGCTTGCTATATCACCAGTAGTAAAAGGAATCTGAGCGAAAAACTGTCCTGCTGTTTCGTTTGTGTTAATTCTTACAGGTATTATAATTGGTTCTGCATATTTCCTATAAAAATCAGCAGTTGCGATTGGGTCGTTTACTGTTTCAGAAGCAGTATTAGTGCTTGTTGTATTACTAATGGTTCTAGATGTTGAAGCATAATTGAATTTTGCTAATCTTAAAGAAGAACCAAAATCAAATGGAATCGGGTCGTTAGTCATTACTGCAGTTATTTCTTCACTAACTACTGCTCTTGAAGAAGAACTTATAATCATTTCTGCAGCAGAGCCAATAACCCCGATTGGTTCTGTTATAGGAAGGTCAATCGTTTTAACAAAGCTTAAATAAGCATTAGCAGAGCTTACTACTTGTGGGGAAGTCCAATCGCAGGTGAAAGAAAGAATTCCGCCTGTGCACTTAGCTATATTAGTAGATTTTGTTTGTAAATTCTGTATAGATGGAGTCAGATAGGAAACAGGGTCTTCTATGGCTCCAGATTTACCGCAGCCTGTAGTGATGACAATATAGGCTGTAATAAAAGCTATGCAGAGAAGCTTGCTATAAATTGACAATTTAGACTTTTTCATAGTCTAATTATCGGAGTAATTTTTTAAGAATTTAGCTAAAATGAAAAAAGCATCTGAATTTTCAGATGCTTTTTGTAGCTTTTTTGGATTAAGGTATAATCTGCTTAGCTTGTTCAGCTTGAGCAAGAATATTCATCCATTCGTGTTCGCAATCCATAATGAAACTCCTTCGCTTAAGCTTTAATTTTTATGCTTGTGATTTTAATAACAAAGTCGGATAAAGTCAATCAAAATTTTAGTTTTTTTTTAATTTTTTTAAGGGATTGTTTTCAACGTTATTAATTCAGGTAATTTGCCATAACCAAAAATCTAGTTTTGAATTAGATTAACTAAACTTGATATTTTTTTGCAAAACATTTAACATAAAATGTTAAATAATCTATAAATCAAATAAAAATAGATTAAAAAAGAAAACAAAATTTAAAACAAAAAACAAAAACGGAAAAACAAAAAAATGAACGTAATTTATTTATCACCACATTTTCCACCTAATTTTATAGAATTTGTTATTGGTCTCGCAAACAGAGGCATTAACGTATTAGGTATAGCTGAAGACCATTACGATGGCTTAGACGGACGATTGAAAAACTCATTAGCTGACTACTATCAGGTAGGAAGCATGGAAGATTATGATCAGGTCTATCGTGCTGCAGCATTTTTCTGCCATAAATGGGGTAGAATAGCAAGCGTTGAATCCAACAATGAATATTGGATGATGCTTGAAGGCAAGCTTCGTGAAGACTTTAATATTCCTGGCCCAAAGATTCAGGAAACAATAAATCTTCAGAAAAAATCTGAAATGAAGAAGCTTTTCATCAAAGCTGGTGCTCCTGTTGCTGATGGTATAATCATCACTGATAGAAAGTCTTTGGATGAATTCATAAAGAAACATGGATATCCTGTTTTTGCTAAGCCTGATCGCGGAGTCGGCGGAGCTGGCGGTTTCAAGATCACTAATGAAGATGATGTTGCTAACTTCTGGTTAAAGAAGCCCGAAGATTGTGAATATTTCGTCGAAGAATTCGTTGATGGCGCTTTAACAACATTTGATGGTCTTGTAAATAAAGACGGCGAAGTAGAATTCACATCTTCTTTGTATTCTCCAAATTCAGCACACGATTTGCTGGCTAAGAATGATGATTTAAGCTTCTATATCAATAGAGTTATTCCTGCTGACCAGGAAGAAATCGGCAGAAAGTGCTTAAAGGAATTCAATCTCAAAGCTAGATTCTTCCATCTTGAATTTTTGAGAAAGAAAGACGGCAGTCTGATAGTAATGGAAATGAACTGCAGAGCTCCCGGCGGATACACTGTCGACCTCATGAACTATGCCAATGATGTAAATATTTATCAGGAATGGGCAAATATGGTTGCCGGCAATCATTTCCAGGAAAAATTTGAACGCAAATATTATGCAGCTCATATTTCCAGAAAAGATGGCAAAAACTACTTGCATGATAACGATGAAATATTTGCAAGCTACGGAGATAAAATAGCATCTTATCAGATTCTTCCTCCTATTTTTGCTGATGTAATGGGTAATGAAGCCTTCTTAGTCAGAGCAAAAACTGAAGAAGAAATTGCTGATATGGTTAAATTTATTCAGCAGAAAGCATAAAAACAGGGTTACAAATGGCAGATTCAGTTAATAATTTGGGGCAGAAGTTTGAACTTCACGGTTATACTGTTTTTTTTGATATAAAAGACAGTCTGGCTGCTGAAAGCATTTTAGACAGTCTTGACCGAGCTACTCCGATTTTTAAACAGGTTTTCAATCTAAATGCCGACCCCAAAGGAACATTTTATCTTGTAAAAGAACCTTCTGATGTGGAATCTATCTTAGGAACACCTGCAAAACCTAATGAGTCAGTTCGCTTTGATTTATTAACTGATACTGTTTGCTTGATATTAAGTAAGATGGATGCGCCTAACTGCGGTGAAATAGCTGTAAAAGAATTAGGCCATTTGATGTTTAACAAAGCTGTAAATGAACGTGAAATTCGCATGAGACAATGGAGGACACCTTCCTGGTTAAGAGAAGGAATAGTTCTTCAGGCTGCTTACAAGGTTCGTCAAGACCAGATTCAATGGCTTCAGACTGGATGGGAAAAACTTCAGACAGCTCAGAAAAATGGCCAACTGATTAAGCCTGCATTGATGCTTAAAGAAATAACTCTTATGTCTGATGCTGCAAAAAAAGAATTGGCTTTAATGCAGTCTTTCTATATGGTCAGACTGCTTTTGACGATTTATTGCGACAGTTTCTTCTCAAAGTATTCAACTCTTATGAAAGCTTTGGAAGATATGGAGTCTGAAACCTGTTTCAGGCAGATAACAAGCTTTAGTTTTGATAAATTCTACTCAATGTTTGAAAATTGGGTACAAAAAACTAATGCTTGGACTGCTATGGAATAAAAGGAAATAACGCTCGATAGCTTTTTATAATAAATAAAGGGTTATCGAGCATATTTTTTTATTATAGGGAAGGAATAATAGTGAGCTTAAACCGAACAGAAAAAATTACTTTTTCGATTTTAACTTTTACTTTAGTGTTCGGTCTCATGCTGCTAATTGTAAGGCTAGCTAACGCAAATTCTTCTGCTAGCGGTATTATTCTAAATATTAATAATATAGCCCAGTTTACTGATAAAACTCCTTTAGAAAAGACTTTTTATTTTGATGAGGCTGAAAGTCAGAATAAACTCAATCTGAACAGAACTAATCTTGTAAGTATAAAAAAGATTCCTTGTCTTAGTGCACCTATGGCAAAACGCATATTTGAATTTATTACAGAAAAAGGGCAGATAAAAGATCTGACAGACTTGCTTGAAGTAAAAGGCATGTCTAGGAAAAGACTTAGAGAGTTGGATAAATATGCTACAGTCATGGGAGGACATGCTGGTTCTGCAGCCTGGGGAAATAAAGTAGATTTGAACTTTGCTTCTGAAGCAGAACTTACTAACTTACCTGGAATAAGCAAGAAGATGGCAGAAAAGATAATATCCTTCAGAAATACTAATGGCGGATTCCGTTCAATCGATGAATTATACGAAATCCCTGGGCTTACAGAAAAAACTATCAAGCGTTTTATTGATAGCGTTGAGGTTAAATAATGAGTGCTTTCGGGATTAAAGACAGGCCATTCAGTAAAAAGAATACAAGAGTAATTCTTGCAGTTCTGATTGTGTTGAATATTTTTGTTTTCGCTCTATTATTCAGCAAGAATATGCTTGGACTTCTGAATTTAAATCTTTCTCCTCAGCTTAGAATTGATTTTGTTAATGTGGGGCAGGGGGACTGCTGCGTTATAAGAACGCCTAAAGGCAGAACCTTTGTTGTAGACGGGGGAACAAATGTCAGTGAAAGTAAAGCAAAAGAACTTGGACGAGAACTCATAGAAGAATATGTAAAAAAATTAGGTGTGAAAAAGATTGATGGAGTTGTCGTTACCCATTGGCATGTAGATGATTTTTCGGGTCTTATTCCTTTAATTAAACAACAAGATGTTACCTGTGTGTATGAAACGCCTATAGGCTTTGTTAATGATGTTTATAATGAATTTGATGAAGCCTGCAAAAGTAAGAATGTGAAACGTATCACTGTAACTGCAGGAAATGTATTAGAGTGGGGCGATGAACTATTTGTTCAGGTTCTTAACCCTGAAGATATCTTTGGTTCTGCTTTACATTCTGAAATAAATAATGATGCCATTGTTCTTCTTATCAGATATGGGAAAGTGCAGGTTCTGCTCTGTGCTGATATACAGGAAGATGCTGAGCGCGAAGTTATCAAGTTTAACGAAGGCATTAAAAGCCAGATTATAAAAGTTCCTGACCATGGTGCCGAAAGAAGTGCTTATAAACCTTTCTTTAAATTAGTTGATGCTAAAGACGGTATAATAAGCGTTGGAGCCAATAATAAATTTGGATATCCATCTATGAAAACATTAGATATTTTTGAAGAACTGGGAATGAAAATATATAGAACTGATAAAAACGGTAATATTCATCTGAGTGTAGGTGGAAAAGACGAAAAAGACTATTCCATTTCTGTTGATTATAATAAAATACAATAATTTTATTTAACCCCTTTTATAAAGAGGGATGTCATTCGTGAGAATGACAGCAGATTTTTAAACAACTATAATGTGATTTAAGAATCTAGTTAATTCCAAGGAGGATACCATGAAAGAATTGATTGAAAAACTGCTCGCTTATAAATCTGATAATGACTTTGAAGAAGCAGAAAAACTTGCTTTTGCTAATTTCCTTAAAAAAAATGATGATGCCTATTATAGAACTAATACCATAGCCCATATAACAGCATCATCCTGGATAGTAAATGAAGATTTTTCAAAGGTTTTGATGTGTTATCATACTATTTACAAATCGTGGAGCTGGACTGGCGGCCACGCTGATGGCGATAAAGATTTAAAAGCTGTGGCCATAAGAGAAGCCAAAGAAGAAACTGGTATCGAAAATATTGAACCAATACTTCCCGAATTTTTTGATGTTGAAGTTATTCCTGTGCCTGCTCATTACAAAAGAGGCTTTGCTGTTGGTAATCACTTGCATTTGAATGTTACCTACCTTCTTAAAGCAAATGAAAGAGACATTCTTAAAGTTAAAGAAGACGAAAACACAAAAGTTGCCTGGTTAGAAGTTAGTAAACTAGACGAGTTGGTTGAAGAACGCGATATGCTTCCGCTTTATCACAGATTGCACCGAAAAGCTTTGGCATGCAGAAACTCTTTTAAGGTCTGATTAATCTTTAACTTTTTATTTAAAAGATTATACATTTTCTATTGACCGATTTATTCAAATTTATCTATAATATAGATTCATGCATAGGAAAGGACATAATAATATATAGATGACAGAATCAAAGATATTCGATATTGATTTTTCAAATGTAGAAGAACACGCAGCCCAGTGGGCAAAGCTCAAAGAAACAAACGAAGGGCTTCAGAAAATACTTGAAGCCGTTAATAAGCCCGGGAAAGCCATTATTTTCAGTCATGATGATCCAGACGGCATTACCAGCGGTTTGATTTGCAAAAGAATGTTGTTGAAAAAAGGCTGGCAAGTTAAGCATTATATGCCAGAAGGCTTTAAGATTCAGCCAGAACAGTTGGAAAAGGCTCTCAAAGAATTTCCTGAAGCAGAATGTGTATTTATGCTCGACAAAGGCACTTCTAATGCTGATGATTTTATTTCAGAAAAACTGCCTTGCTATGTAATCGACCATCATCCTGGTGTTACACCACCAGAAAAGAATACTTTCTTTAATCCAGGCGCTAAGAACTATGTTCAGTGCTCTGGTTCAGTTCTTGCTCACGGTATTTCAGTCTTGGCAGGAACTCGTGAAGAATTTGACGATTTATTAGCTCTAATAGGTTTGAAAGGCGACTGGGCTATAGAACCAGTTAGCGGCACCTGTGCAGATTTCGTAAGACCTTTCTTTAAGAAATACGCATTAGACAATTTCAAAAATCTATTTACCTTTGTAAAAGAACGCCCCACAATGTTTGATGCTTCTCAAAGAGACGGCACCTGTGTTATTTCTCTTATCAGCGAAGTTATTCACGGCTGCGGTGGCGGCGGATTCTCTTATTTCTACAATGATAGAGAACCAGCTTTGAAAGATGTTCTGCACCCTGATTTATGTGCTAAGGCATTAGAAGAAATTGATGGTAAAGTTGAAGAAATAAAGAAAGTTAAAAGCGTTAAGGATTTCTTAGCTTTAATTCCTGAAAAAGAACAGACTTTATTAAAGAAAATCTGGAATTATTTCCTGGAAGATTGGGAAAAAGCCTCTTCAATGCTTGATTCTTCTGCAAGAATATTAAAGTTGGAAGACACTTCAATCTATCTCTTTGTTGGTCCGAAAGTTCCATTACTGCCGATGATCGGTTCTATCAAGTTATTTGACTTAAAAGCTGCCGGAAACGATAAATTAGCTCAAATAATCATGGTTAGCGCTGTTTCAGACAGTTATACTCATGTATCTGTAAGAGCTACAGGTCCAAAAGTTCACTCTGGCATGATTTGTCATGAACTTCAGGATTCATTAAGAAACAGATACCCTGAATCAAAACAGGTTATCAGTGGCGGTGGTCACCCAGTAGCTGCGGAATGCACTGTAAAAACAAATAAGGTTTCTTTCCTAAATGTTCTGACAAGAGTTACCGAAGTATTAACAGAAATGGATAAATTAGATAAGATTGCATCTAATGGTTCCCTTAATGATGAGCAAAAGAAAAGAGCCAAAGAACTTGGCTTGGATTACATAAAGTAAGGAAAGAATAATGTCATTTAAAGAAACTGATTTTACTGGTTTAATCGGGTATCTTAAAGGGCTTTTAGCAACCCAGAAAGACCCAATGCTGTTCAAAGCTATGGTCGCAAAACTTGTAGAAATCTACGACCAGCTTCCTGTATATCCAGGTCTTGTCAATATGTGTATTAATCAGGCAAGAAAAGATGTTGATGTCAAAGATATCAAGAAAGGTCAGACAGTTTACCTGACAACAAAAGAAGGTATGATTTCTGGCGTTGTTGCAAAAACAGGCAATAAGATTTCTTTGAAGAATGTTATGACTGCAGCAGAAACAAAGACTGTTGATGTCGATGTTAAAAAGATTAGTAAAGCTGAGCTGATAAATGAAAATGTAGTTAATGAACTTTGG
>JAFXRA010000118.1 GCA_017526725.1 Candidatus Rifleibacteriota bacterium | reverse complement strand
TTATGAGCTTTATCAAATTGAAAAACAAAACGGCAAGCTTATTCAAACCGAAGTATAGCGTTTCGAAAAAAAGAATTAGAAGAAATGGTGAAAATCTACAGGCACAGCTTTATTGTTTGTTTTTATTGTAGTCAGTTTTTAAAAGACTACGTCTTTTCTGTTTTTATTGTTATGCTAAAGCCTCTCTTTGAGGTTATCTCTAAAAAAGATGCTGCCCCGCTATGCGGGGAAGCTGGCGAGTGTAAGCGAGACTGACGACCAACAGGAGGTTGGGAGTGCATGCGAGCGCCAGGATGGCAAGCGAGTCGTAAGGGGGAGCAAAGCGTAGCTTTGCGTAAAATTCTAATTATCAACGCAATGCTTTGCATTGCTCCCCCTTTCGGCACTGCGTGCCACTTCCCCCGCTTAAATCGGGGGAAGATCTTCAAGACACATACTTAGTGCCAACAATAACTACCAATTACAATAAAAACGCTGAGTTAGGCTTTGGTTTCTGTTTTTTGTTCTTCTTGCCTTAATCTGCTTTGAAGCATTTCTACCAAATATTTAAATTTTTCGCTTTCATTCATTAGTGAAGCATCTTTTAAAAATAATTTTGGGGCTGCATCTTTGTCATCTGTGGTTTCTGTCGAATTGTTTTCTGAAATGTCATTAGAAGTAACAACAGAATCGCAAAGCAATGTGACTACATTGTCTTCTACTTCTGCAAAACCTCCTGATACAGCAAAAAAAGTCTTTTTCCCATTAACATTTGTTATGGTTATTAAACCTGCTTTCATTAGGCTTAATAGAGGCTGTCGGTCATAAAGTATTCCTAAGTAACCGTCATAACTAGGAATAGTCATCGCTGTTCCCTCTGTGTTGTAAGGGGGTCTGCCAGGTCTGATAATTGATATTTTAAGGGTTCTACTCATTTTTCTTTATTTCTTCTGCTTTGGCTTTAACGTCTTCTATTCCGCCGCACATAAAGAAAGCCTGTTCGGGATAATCATCGTATTTGCCGTCAACTATGTCTGCAAAAGCATTTATAGTTTCTTCTAATGGAACATAGCGGCCTTGGTGACCAGAAAACTTTTCTGCAACGAAGAATGGCTGAGACATGAATTTTTGTATTCTGCGGGCTCTATTAACTGTGATTTTATCTTCTTCTGAAAGTTCTTCCATCCCAAGAATTGCAATAATATCAAGTAATTCTTGATAACGCTGAAGAATTTCCTGAACAAACTGAGCCGTTTTATAATGCTTTTTCCCAATAATATCAGGAGACATAAGTCTGGAATTTGAGGCTAAGGGGTCGACAGCAGGATAAATACCTAGTTCAACGATTTTACGGGAAAGAACTGTCGTAGCGTCAAGGTGAGTGAATGTGGTTGCTGGTGCTGGGTCTGTAATGTCGTCAGCAGGAACATAAATTGCCTGAACGGAAGTAATTGACCCTTTGTCAGTAGAAGTAATTCTTTCCTGAAGAGCACCCATTTCTGTTGCTAGTGTAGGCTGATAACCAACTGCTGACGGAACACGGCCAAGCAGTGAAGAAACTTCTGAACCGGCCTGAACAAATCTGAATATGTTGTCAATAAATAGAAGAACGTCTTGTGATTCACTGTCTCTGAAATATTCTGCCATTGTAAGCGCAGAAAGAGCTACACGCAGACGAGCTCCAGGAGGTTCATTCATTTGGCCGAATACTAGACAGGTTTTATCCATGACCCCTGATTGCTTCATATCTAGATAGAGGTCATTGCCTTCACGAGTTCTTTCGCCAACACCGCCAAATACGGATACACCACCATGTTGCTTGGCAATGTTATTGATTAATTCCATAATAAGAACAGTCTTACCAACTCCAGCACCGCCGAATAGCCCGATTTTACCGCCTTTTGCGTAAGGAGTCAGTAAATCAATAACTTTTAGACCAGTTTCAAATATTTCTGAAGCTTTGCCTTGCTGCTGAAAAGTAGGAGCAGGTCTGTGTATAGGCCATCGTTCTGATTCTGGTGGAATTTGTTCACCGCCGTCTATTGTATCGCCCAAAACATTAAATATTCTCCCTAAAACTTTTTCTCCGACAGGAACGGATATAGGTTTCCCCGTATCAATGACTTTTAGTTCACGACTTAAACCATCTGTAGACCCCATTGCAACAGTTCTAACAACGTCGTTACCAAGATGAAGAGCAACCTCCAAAATAAGCTTTTTATCTTTCTGTTTTGGATTTATTACTTCAAGTGCATTATGGATACTAGGAAGGTGTCCAAAAGTAAATTTTACGTCTACTGCTGGTCCCATAACCTGTATGATTTTTCCTTCGTTCATGTCGACTCCTTAATTAACTGGCTTTCCAATCATCAATAGCTATTCTCAAAGGGCTAGATTGCCACGCCTTCGGCTCGCAATGACGGCCCTTTGAATTTAAAAATCACGAAGTTTGCGAACCAGCGACTACTTCGTTAATTTCTTGGGTAATCTGTGCTTGTCTGCTCCTATTCAATTCAAGTCTGAGACTTTCAAGCTTTTCATTGGCACGGTCTGTAGCGGAAGTCATTGCAATCATTCTACAGCATTGCTCGGCAGCAACTGATTCTAACACCGCTTTTAGTAAAGAGTTATACATATATCTAGGCAGGAGGCTATCGAATATTTCTTCAGGAGACGGGAAAAAATCGAAATCCTGAGAATTAATCTTAATGCTTTTCTCTTCATCTTCTAGCTCTTTTTCGGCTTCAGAAAACAATTCGCCATTCTCGGGTAAAGGAAGCAATTGAAAGCTTACAATAGGGCGGTTTACAGAAGATGTGTAAGAAGTATAGATTATGCTAACTCTATCTGTCTTTTTTGCTTTAAACTCTTCGAAAAGATTCTTTGAGAGTTCTATAAGCTCAGGCTTTAATTCATTAATGTTTAGAGTTTCATACTCTTTTTCTATCGGTATATTCAAGAATTGAAGAAATCTTATGGGTTTTTGTCCTATTACATAAAATTCTTGTTTTGATATATCAAGCTTTTTAATCTTCTTTTGTATATAGTTATGAAGCTCTTGGTTAAAACCACCGCAAAGACCACGTTCCCCACCTATTATAATAGTAGAAGTCTTGTTTATTTCACGTTTTTCAAAAGCAGGGTGTTTTAAATCAGGAATAACAGTCTTTATATGGCGTGCCAAAGAAAGAAGTTTGTTAATATAAGGTTTTGCTTTGTTTACAGATTCTACTGCTCTGCTGAGTTTGGCAGTAGACATCATTCTCATTGCGTTAGTTATCTGTTGTGTTGTAGTAACGCTTTTTATTTTTTGTCTTATATCACGTAAAGAAGCCATAATTTTAGAGTTTAGAGATTAGAGAATAGAGAGTACTCATTTTTTAGTTCTCAGTTCTCTTCCTCCATTTCTAAGGTTACAAAGCTCTGTTTTTCCTTCAATTCTTCAAGAGCTTTTTGAGCCTTGAGTTCAGCAGAATGATAGCGAGGCATATAAAGCTTTGCTAAGAATTCTTCAATTATTGAGCAAAGGTCTTTGCTTACTTCATCTGTGAACTTTAAGTCTTTTTCAAAGTTTTGATGAATTCAGGATGTTTTTTGCGGACATATTTTTGTAGCAGACTGATAAAGCCGCTTATTTCCTTTACTCCAAGTTTATCTGTATAACCTTTTGTAGAAGCAAATATAGCGATAATCTGATCGGAAACACTCATACAATCATGAACCGGTTGCTTAAGTAATTCAACTAAGTGTTCACCTCTGCTTAGTTGGTTCTGTGTGGCTTTATCCAAATCTTTAGAGAATTGTGAAAAAGCTGCAAGTTCTCTATATTGAGCTAATTCAAGTCTTAAAGGACCTGCAATCTTTTTCATAGCACTGACTTGAGCGCTGCCACCGACTCTTGATACTGAAAGCCCGGCATTAATTGCTGGTCTAACACCTGAGTTAAAGAGGGTAGCTTCTAGAATAATCTGACCGTCTGTAATAGAAATTACATTGGTTGGAATATAAGCAGAAGCGTCACCAGCTTGCGTTTCTATTATAGGCAAAGCGGTAAGAGAGCCTCCGCCTAATTCAGGAGAAAGTCTGGCTGCTCTTTCCAAAAGTCTGGAATGCAGATAGAAGATGTCTGCCGGAAAAGCTTCACGTCCAGGAGGACGTCTTAGTAGCAGAGAAACCTGTCTATAAGCGACTGCATGCTTGCTTAGGTCATCGTAGACGCAGAGAACGTCTTGGCCTTTATCTCTGAAGTATTCGCCCATTGCACAGCCGGCAAATGGAGCAATATATTGCATAGCTGCTGTATCAGAAGCTGATGCAACAACTACTATTGTGTTTTTCAACGCATCGTATTTTTTTAAAACATCTATAATCTGGCTGATGGTAGACATTTTCTGACCTATGGCAACATAGACACAGAAACAATTTTTGTCTTTCTGATTGATGATTGTATCAATGGCTATTGATGTTTTACCTGTCTGACGGTCTCCAATGATAAGTTCACGTTGACCTCGACCAATAGGAATCAATGCGTCTATTGCCTGGATACCTGTTTGAAGAGGAACTGTGACTGGTTGACGATAAATAATGCCTGGACTTGGGCTTTCAACGTTTTTGGTTTCTTTTGTATTAATATCGCCTTTGCCGTCAATTGGATTACCTAAAGAGTCTACAACACGACCTAAAAGTTCTGGACCAACAGGAACAGAAAGAATTTTACCAGTATCTGTAACGATGTCGCCTTCGTGAATATCTTCGTCAGAACCTAAAAGCAGACAACCAATATTATCTTCTTCAAGGTTTAATATGTAGCCCTTTGTACCATTCTGAAATTCGACGAGATCTCCGGCCATTGCTTTGGGAAGACCTTGTATACGTGCAACACCGTCGCCAACCTGTATAACACTACCTGCTTCAATAGATTTGGTATCAACCGAAATGTTATCTATTTCGTGCTTTAGGACAGATAATATTTCTGATGGTCTGATTGTCATGAACGCGCTCCCTAGATAATAGCAAGACTTGGAGCATCAGCTATCTGCTGTTTCCAAGTTTCTTTGACCTTAGCCATAGATTCTCGAAGCTGTTTAACTCTTAAATCTATAGAATCATCAACTATCAGGTCGTCAAGCTGAATAATCAGACCGCCAACCATATTTGTATCTACAATTTCTTCTATTTCCAAAGTACCGAATTTCTTTTTTAATACTTTCTGAAGTTCAGTCATTTCAGCATTTGTAAGAGGAACTTTTGTTCTGACTCGAATTCCTTTTATACAGCTTCTGTCGTGATACATCAAATCTGCTTCTTCGGCTATTTTATTAAGTATATGGGTTCGTTTTTCATTTATTAGTGAAGTAATGAAGCTTAAAACTTCTTTTTCTATGTTGCTTGCGAATACTTTATTGATTAATTCAAGCTTTTTTTCTGGCTCTATTGTGGGACTATCCATTATTTCATGCAGTTCAGTGTTTTCGTTGTAAATCTTAACGAATGCTCTGAAATCAGCATAAAGCGGCTTCAAGTCTTTTTCGTCTATCTTAGCAAAAAAACTTTCTGCATACTCTTTTGGAAGCTCTGTTTTGGACTCTTTTGTTTCTTCTTTGGAATCTGGTAAGTCTTTGTCCAATTTTTCTATAGATTTGTTTATAAGCTTGCGGTGCATTTCATCATTAAGAGATTCTCCGATTATCCTTTCAGCAGCTTCTGTGGCAAGCTGAACGACATCTTCCCTCATCTGAATCCAAGCTCTTTGCTTTTCAAGAAGAATTTCGAGTTCTGCTTCTTCTTTCATTGTTTCTGCTTTGTTTTTTGCATTAACAATTACTTTGGCAACAGAATCTTCCGTTTCCAAAAGCTTTTGACGCTTTAACTCATCCATTTCTTCTTTGATGTTATCTAAGCGTTCCTGACACTTTTCTTTCAAATTCTTTGCATCGCCAAAAGCTGTTTCTGTTTCTTTCTTTATTCGTTGAATTTCTTCACGACGATCGTCTATGACTTTGCCTATTGGTTTGAATAGAAATTTGTTCAGTATCCAAAATAGAACAAAAAAGTTTATGGTTTGAGAAATCAGAACCCAAATTTTTACTTCAAACATATTATGCTTTCAATAATAGTAATATAGCGATGAGTAAACAGTAAATTGCCATAGATTCAACCATAGCAAGACCTATAATCATAGAACCACGCAAATCACTGGCAGATTCAGGTTGTCTTGCGATACTTTCAGCAACTTTTTCTATAACTCTTCCTTGTGCTATAGCACAAACTGACGCTCCAATAGTAATACAAGCTGCTACTGCATACAGAATATAAGGAGTACTGTTAGTTGTTGCTTTTACTATTTCAGTAGTAGCGTTTAAAACTTCTGGTGTGGCGGTTGCTATATTTTGGGTTAAAGAAGCAATTATTTCACCATTCATGAATTTATAACCTCCAAATCAGTGCGCTTCTGCAAGAGCACTTGAAAAATAAACTCCACTAAGACTTGTGAAGACCAAGGCTTGCAAAAAGCCTGTA
>JAFXRA010000117.1 GCA_017526725.1 Candidatus Rifleibacteriota bacterium | reverse complement strand
GTCAGATAATGATTTGTGGCGGTGAAGACGATGACTTCATGGTTGATTATGTTGTCGGAACTGTTGACATTTGCAAGGCTATAACCCTCTATTTGCTTTCCAGAAAATATGACCAGATTCTAATATTAGACCGTTCTCGTTATACTACTAAGCTGACTTTCCCAAATGATGCTATGGAGCAGAATTATAAAAATATTAATCAGCCTAGAGTAAGCCATGACCCTAAAGCGGGCAATAATGTGACTTTTATAGATGATGACGATGATGAAGATGAGGAACCTCAATCAGCATCGGCGCAGCCCCAGTCCCAGAATAATTCAACAAATTCTGATAATAATGCTTCTCAAAACGAACAAACTTCTCAAAGAGTTCAAGAGGCTGTAGAACAGACTACCAACGCTGGGGCAGGGGAAGAAGAAAACCTTTTGGGTTCAATTAACAGAGCAATAGAGGAGCATCCAGACCAGACTTTTGCTATAATTTATATGTACCCTGACACAATGCTTCTTGATGCAGACTATGAAACTGCTCACACAAACAAGGTACGTATTATATCAGGCTTAGCTAGATTAAGAAACTGTGACAGTTACTTGATTCTTGATTCGAAAAGAGAAGGCAAGTTTATTGAATTCCTTGATTGGATACTTAATAACGATGAGTATTCTCAGAGAATATATCTTCAAAAACCGAAAAGAAAAGTCTTTGAAGCATTTATCAAACGAGCAATGTGCAGAAACGGTTTTTATTGCCGCGATATTGACGTTATGTCATCTACTATCGCTGCTGAAGGCGGTTCATTAAGGAACTTTGAAGTAAGACTTCAGAAGTTTATGAAGACTTCTTCTGAATTTCCATATTTAGACGACATTTACAAAGACAACGAAAAGGTTAGAAATTTAGATGATATTCAGAATAGTATCAATAATCTTGTTGGCTTAAGTGAAATTAAAACTTATGCTAATGAGCTTATTCTTACCAAGCAGCAGAATGATGAAAGCAATTCAGGCAGCAGAATTTCTTTGCCTAATATGATTTTTACTGGCAGTGCTGGAACGGGTAAAACTACTGTTGCAAAGCTTTTGGGACAGCTTTTTCTTAATCTGGGTTTAAGAACAAGAAATGCTTTCGTTGAAGTGTCTATCAGCGATTTTGCTGTGGGAAGAACCCCATCTGCAGATACAATGAACATGAAAATTAACGAAGCAGATGGTGGAATTCTTTGTATTGATGAACCTTATCTGCTCTGCGACAGCGAAGATGGGAAACAGGCTTTACAGGTTTTAATTAAACGTTTAGAAGAAAGAGCTGAAAACATAACTGTAATACTGACAGGTTACTCAGAAAAATTTGCCCAGCTTTTTAAAGTAAATCAAGGCTTTAAAACGAGATTTGCCAAAACTATTAATTTCAAGGATTATACCGAGGATCAGCTATTCGATATAGTCGTAGCTCAGGCTTATAAAGAAAGTCTGGTTCTTTCTTCTGAAGCCGAAAGCAAAATCAGCGAATATATTGCTTCTTATGCCAGAAGAGGTGGAATGTCCAACGGTCATGGTGCAAATCTGCTTTTCAGCAAAATATTAGCCAATTTTGAAAAACGCAAATCTTTGGAAAGAACAGTAATTGGCGATGATATTCCTGAAGCCATGAGATTTCATGAAAAAGAAGCTAAGGAATTTATTGAATCTCTAGACCAGAAATTCGTTGGTTTGCCAAAAGTTAAAGAGTTCTTGAGAACCATGTATAAAAAGCAGTTAGCTGCTAACAAGCGCAAAGCCAAAGATAAACCGGCTCCCAATAACTGCATGTTTTTGGGTAATCCGGGAACAGGCAAAACAACTGTTGCCAGACTAACCGGTCAATTATTCTATTATCTTGGCCTGGTCAGCGAAAAGAACAAGCTTATAGAAACTGACCCGATAATGGATTTTACTTCAAGCTATGTGGGCGAATATGCCCAGAAGGTCAGAGATAAATTTGACGAAGCCTTGGGTGGAGTTCTGTTCATAGATGAAGCTTATCAGCTTGCCAATGATGACCAGGGGCGCAAAGTTATTGACCAGATGGTTAAACTTATGACAGAACCCAAGTATCTGAATCTCATCGTTATTATGGCTGGCTATCCTGATGAAATGCGTAAACTTTATGATGCAAATCCCGGGTTAAAGCGCCGCTGCCCAAATGAAGTGTTCTTTGATGATTTTAATAACGATGAACTAAAAGAAATATTCATGCAGCAAATGAGAGAGGATGGACTTTCTCAAGATGGCGACCCAAGAAGTTTTGATTCCCACTTGAAGTCTGAACTGGCGAGAATGTCTGCTCAGCGCCATTTCGGGAATGCTGGCGCAGTAATCAATTTCTACAAAGATTTTGTTTTAGGGAATCAGGCCGAAAGGCTTAATGACGATCCCGATGCTGATAATACTAAAATTACTGTTTCGGATTTAACCGGCTCTCAAAAAGATGATAAAAAGCCTATCAGCGAAATATTGGCTGACTTAGATAAAAACTTTATCGGCTTGAAAACACTGAAAGAATCTATAAAGAAGATGTCCAACCGAATTCGCTTGGAACAGATTCGTTCTACTAAACTGGGTGTACCGCCTTCTTCCGGTGGGTTTAATATCAGATTTGTTGGAAATCCAGGTACAGGTAAAACTACTATTGCTCGTTATATTGCTGATATATTCTGTTCTTTAGGTATTATAACCAGACCTAAAATCAGAGAATACAGAGGTGTAGATTTAAAGGGCTCATATGTAGGGCAGACCAAAGACAAGGTTAATAAACTCTTTGAGGACAGCCAGGATTCGGTTGTTCTGATAGATGAAATTTACAGCCTTTACCAGAAAAACGCCAATAATCAGGATTCTTTTGCTCTAGAAGCTATTGACGCACTGGTTGGTGCTATGACCGACCCGAAAAATGCTACTACAATTATTATTATTGCAGGCTATAAAGATAGAATGAACGAGTTTTTGGAAGGCAACGCAGGTTTAGCAAGTCGTTTCCCCTTAGAAATAGAATTCCCGGATTACAATGATGCTGAATGTGTTGAAATAGTCAGAAGACAGCTTACAAAGAAGAAATTTATTATTTCTGATGAACGCGTTTTTTCTGAAAGACTTACAAAATACTTCAGTGTCGTCAGAAAACAGATGGGAAGCAACTTTGGTAATGCAAGAACCGCAGGAAGCGTTGTTTCTTATATAGAAGATTCAGTAAGCAGCCGACTTTCGGAAATCAGCGAAGAAGATTTGACGGAAGAAGTATTGACAACTATAGATGTTACGGCTGATTTACCGCCTATTCCTGGTATTGGAGGATTTTGATAATGAGCAGTCTTGATGATTCCTTAAAAAATATAATTAATGAACTGAAGGCGCAGAAAGATGCTTTAAATCAGAAGCATAATAAGCTGATTGATGCAGAAAATGATTTACGTGTTGAAATCCGGAACGCTGCGAAGATTCTTGAAGATAAAAAGAATGAACAGCAGGTTATTTCAGATTCAACTTTGATTAAACAACAGAAGGTTCGTAACGAAGAATTGAAAAAAGAAATCAGCAATCTTCAAACTGAGGAAGAAAAATATAAACAGAATCTTTCAGATTTAAGAAAAAAAGTAACTAATATTAATAATATTCTTGCTAATACTTTACAGGATTATAAAGTCAAAAAAGCCGAATTAGATAAGTTTAAATCTGAGGAACCTTTGATTCATAAGCAAATTGAAGAAATAACTTATAAACTGAATAATATTGAAGAAGCTCAGAATAAGGTTGAATCCTTGGAAGACGAATATAAAAAGCTTAATTCTGTCAGGAATACAGTTATTGTGAAGTTTGATGCTACTGTTGAACTTCTGAATAATATGGAAGAATCAAATAATATCAACTTTAATAAAGCTAAGAGTATTTACAACAGAGTTGAATCCTTTATAACTGTTTTGAAAGATGGAAAATAATAGGAGGTTGGTTTAATCATGCAGATAACTCAGATTTTAGCTGAAGCAGAAAAATCAAATAGTTCTCTGACAAAGGCTTTGCTTAAGAAAATTCAACAGATTAACGCTGAAAAAATAGAGTTGGAAAAGTCTTTTAATGAAGAAACTTTTGCTAGGAATATTACTCTTTTGCAGAACCAGTTAAATAAGATTAATAAAGAAATAGCAGAACAGGAAAAAAGTTTTAAAAGTCTTGTCGCAGAAAGAGCTATGAAAAATATTGAATTAGCCAAACTTTGCGGTGAAGAGCAGAAGTTAGTTGCTTTATCTAAGGCACAGCAGGAAAACAATTCCCGTTATGTTGAAGCTATTGAAAGAATTAACGCTCAGATTGCTAATCTCAACGAAGAGAAAATGAGGCGAGATAAGGTTTCTAATGAGTATTTCGAAGAAAAAGAAAGCTTCGAGAACCTCCAGAAAGAGTTTGAGCATAAAAACAATGAATTGAAAACCTATGGTCCTGAAGCGGAAAAGAAACTTAAAATAGTTTCTGTATTAGAACCTAAAGTAAGAGATTTAAAAAAAGCAATCAATGATGTTGAACCGGCTATAAAAGAAATCTGGGATTTGCTAGAAAATGATAATTTTGATATCTTTGTTGGTCATAAATAAATTAATTGGGTTTAATTATTAATGAATTTGATTTGAGAAAGGCTTAGCTATGACTATAAAATTAAGAAAAGGTGAAAAAATAAATCTATCAAAAGAAAGCCGAGGCTTAGCCAAGGTAATTGTCGGGTTAGGCTGGGACGAAAATAACAACAGTAGCAATCAGGATGAAGGATTTTTTACAAGTTTAGGTAAATTATTATTCGGCGAATCTGCAATGTCAGGCGATGATTTTGACTGCGATGCTGTAGCAATTATGCTGGAAAACGGTTATTACAAAAGAAGAGAAGACTTGGTATTCTATAACAACCTGGTTCATAAAAGCGGCAGTGTAAAGCATATGGGTGATAATCTTACTGGTAATGCTGCTGGAGAAAAGGGTGATGCTGAACAGATTCTGATAGATTTAAAGCATGTTCCTGGGAAGTATGACAGAATTGTTCTTGCTGTAGGAATATATCAGGCCTTACAGAGACACCAGCATTTCGGAATGATTAATAATACTTATATCAGAGTTGTTGATGACAGCACGAAACGCGAAATCTGCCGTTATAATCTGACAGATAATTATCCTAATATGACACATGTTATTTTTGGCGATCTGCATAAAGATAAAAACGGTGAGTGGCAGTTCCGTGCTATAGGTGAAGGAACAAAAGACGATAACGTAGTCGCTTTAGCAAACAGATTCGTTAGTTAATCAGACTAATAGTTCTAAAATTCATAGTTTTACTTGAACTTTTTTTTATATTACACTAAGCTATATTAGTTAAATTGTCATAAAGTGGTCTTACAATGTTTGAACGTGGAAAAATAGCAGATTTAGAAAATTATTTTCTGCCTCTTTCAAAGCGTACGAAAAATTGCACTTATGTTTATCGAATAACCGCTACAGATGGTAAAGTAAACGATTTTATTGCAAGATATATTTCTTCTGCGAGACAGAACGGCTTGCTTCTTGATGGTGGAATAAAGAACCCTGATACTTCCAACGTTCAATATTGTCTGAATATTCTTGGCAGAGATTTCAAACTGGCGCCGGCTTTTTTCCAAAGTCAGATAAAAACTCTGCTGAGATTAGATTATAATAAGTCAAAAGCTATTGGCGACCAGCTTTATGATTATTTCTTTGAACAGTCTAAAACCGGAAAGCAGCCTCAAAATCTTATGGTTAACCTTTACCTTAAGTTTATGTGCTGGTTTTACTGCAAGTTCACTATGATGGTTCCCAAACTTGGGCAGGATTTTGCGCCAAAGGTTCTTGTATGGGATAAGACCAGTAAGCACGAACTGATTTTTTTAGACTTAATTTCAAAGCTTGGAGCAGATATTCTTTATATATTCCCAAAGGGTGACAATGTTTATCTTCCATTAGATAAAGAATCTGCCTTTTCCGATTTATATACTAAGCCAGGTTTAATGCCTTTTGACCCGAATCTGACTCTTAGAAGCGTTATAGAAAATATAACTTTCGGTGGGGCAATTGATGTAGCTTTAAAAACAAATGAAAAGTCAGTTCTTAATACCTGGGTTCAGGACAAATTATTTACTTATAATTCTGCTTTGACTGATTTTGCTTTGAGAAAACCACCTGAAAAGGGTTTTGCTAATTTGTTCTTCTTGCAGTACGGTGTTGAAGATAAGTATTCATACAGTTCAAATCTTTCAGATTTTTATAAGAAGCTGGTAAGCAAGCAGCGCAAGATGCTTATAATCAACGGTGAAATTCAGGGGGCAACTCCTGATGAAGTTTTCAGTATTGCACGCGGAAACTATACTAATGTGCAGCAGCTGGTAGCCGCTCTTTCAAAAAATATTACCTTCCCGAAAAGAAAAGATTTGGAAGAAATGATGAAGAAAGCTTTTGCCGAAGTCATTTATGAAGATGCCAAACCTTCTTTGAACAATATGCAGAAGCTTAACAACATAGCTGTCAACATAATTTGCTGGATGAAGCGCATTCTGCCGGAATTATTGGGCAGTTTGAAAATGCCGGAATGCGGGGTTTTTATTTATTTCACCAATAAAAAGCCTAAAATTGCAGAAAAAATATTCTTTTCATTGCTGGCTAAGCTTCCTGTCGATGTTATCTGCTTTTTCCCTGATGCTAAAGAAGAATACGACATCAGCCCAAAGGCTAAAAAGGTTCGATACGAAGATACTCTTTCAATAGACTCTTTCCCTGTTCAGAACGGACTTATTCGCGAAATGACTTTTGCTGGGCAGGCAGAACAGGAAATAAGCCAGGTTCTGCGGGTTGACGGTTCTTTTGTTACACAGCAGTATAGAAAAGCACAGGTTGTTACTCTTAACACCAGTTCTTTTGAAGTTTATTCTCTTTGGGGTCAGGAACTTAGATTCAGACAGGGTTTCTCTAATACAGATTCCGAAGTTTTTATTCCTACCATTTTTGCAAAAATGAATGGGGTAGAGGGTGGCAAAGAAAAACTTGATGATTACTGGCTCAAAATGAAAGAACTTTTTACTCCTGAAACTACTGTAGTTTCTAGTTATCCATGGGTAAAGAACAATATCGGAAAATTGATGTCAGGTAATGCCACAAGATACATGGATATTCGCGGAAAACTTCTGCTTAGAAATATCAAGAACAGTTCTGATTATAAATATGGTTTTATTGATATTGACAAACAGAATTATCTGTTAGATAAAATTCAGGCTTTTCTTGATGAAAGAAGTATTAGCGGAATGGGCAAAAACGGTAGGGAATATGCAGTAATCGGAATTCTCTTAGACCTTCCCCAGGAAATACTCTTAAAGCTTCAAGAATTTGATTTTACTAAGACTAACCCGAAATATATTTTTATTATAACCAACCGCTATTGTTTCTCTTTTGAAGAAACAGTTGTTGCTAATTTCTTGCATTTTTTAGGCTTTGATGTTTTAATATACACACCAACAGGTTTTGAATGTTTCGGACCTTCTCTAATAAAAAGAGACTACAAAAACTTTAAACTTGGGCAGTATCTTTTTAATTGCGAAGTTCCGGATTTTTCTGCACTTGAAAGACCTTCTATCTCAAGATTTGTAGAAAACTTATTCAGAACTAAACTGTGGTAATGATTTAAATAGGAGTTTTTTATGGCTATCAATATGGGTAACTCTGCACCTACACAGCAAACCGCTGCAGTAAATGTTCAGGCTCAGCCGGCACCAATGACTACCGATTTGGTCGAAGTTCCAACTTTTGATATGGAAGCCGAACGTC
This sequence comes from Candidatus Rifleibacteriota bacterium, assembly GCA_017526725.1. The sequence continues at coordinate 5,403 of JAFXRA010000117.1, read as the reverse complement.
AGGCTACCTATGATATGCTTAAGCAATCTCCTGAAATTCAGGCTTTAACAAGCCAGATTGAAATCAATAATATCGAAACCATAACCGGTTTTGGTGCTGAAGCAGCTGAAGAGATTTCCAGAGCTTCTGACAGTGTTTTAAATAATGTTAGTCTTCCTCAGCTTAATGAAAGCAGTGATTTGCTCGTTTCTTTGAATAAGGTTATGGAACAGTTCCTGCCTGAAGAATTGGCTCCAAAACAAGAAACTTTTTGGGATAAAATTGTTAATTTCTTTAAGGGCGGCTTAACAAAGCAGCTTGATATTATTCTCAGAAAGTATGAAACTTTTGGCGGTGAAGTTGATAAGATTTATACTCAGCTGAAAAAATACGAAACTGATATTAAACTCGCCAATCGTCAGCAGGAAGAACTCTATCAGGCTAATGTCAGCTATTACAAAGAATTGGTTAAATATATTGTAGCTGGTGAAACAGCTTCAGAAGAACTGACCAAAATCATACAAGATACTCAGGCTGAATATAACCGCACTAACGATAACGAACTTATGTTAAGGCTTAACGACTATGGTAGAGCTAAGGAAATGCTTGACCAGAGAGTCGATGATTTAAGAAAAGCAGAAATGGTCGCTCTTCAGTCTTTGCCGGCTATTAAAAACCAGCAGTATAACAATATGAATCTGGTTAGAAAAATCAATTCTGCTTTTATTATTACTTTGCCTATTTTCAAGACTAATCTTGCTCAGGCTATTCAAATCAAGCGTCAGAAACTTCAGGCTGATGCAATTGCAGCTCTTGACGAAAAGACTAATCAGCTTCTTGTTCAGAATGCCAAGAATGTTGCTACTCAGAGCAAACAGATTGCAAAGATGGCAAGCGGCAGTTCTATTAAGGTAGAAACTCTTGAAAAGAGCTGGAGAGAAATTGTTAACGGCATTCAGGAAACTCAGAGAATTCAGGAAGCAGCTAAGAGACAGCGTGAAGATGATAAAAAACGACTTGAATCTATTAAAGATGATTTCAAGAAAGTATTTGGTTCGCCCGATGGGCACCGTTAAAATAAAAATGGAGGGTTAAGAAATGACTATTAATCTAAAAAAAGGTGGTAAGATTAATCTTACAAAGGAAAAACCAGGGTTGAAGAATTTGTTAGTTGGTCTCGGTTGGGATACTAACCAGTTTGATACCGGTGCTGATTTTGACTTAGATGCTTCTGCTTTTGTTTGCGGTGCTAACGGCAGATGTCGCAGTGAAGCAGATTTCGTTTTCTACGGTAATCTTGAACACGAAAGCGGTGCTGTAATTCACAGCGGTGATAACAAAGTTGGTGGTGATGGTTCTGAAGATAGCGATGAAGAAGAAATTCAGATAGACCTTTCTAAAATGCCAAGTTATGTTGAAAAGATCGCTTTTACTGTAACTATTTATGATGCAGTAAAACGCAGACAGAATTTCGGTCAGGTTTCAAATGCCTACATTAGAGTTGTAGACAGAGATTCCGGTGAAGAACTGGTAAGATACGACCTCGGTGAAGATTTCTCAATTGAAACAGCAATTGTTGCTGCTGAAATCTATAAGAATGCTGGAGAATGGCGTTTTAACGCTATTGGCAGTGGTTTCCAAGGTGGTTTGGCTGCTCTTTGCCGACATTATGGCTTAGATGCCGATTCTGAATAATTAAAAACAAAAACTGTTTTGTTGGTAACACAGCAAAACAGTTTTTTGGTAATAAGATATGACAATATATTTAAAGAAAAGTGAAAAGATTAACCTTAAAAAGAAAGAATCGGGGTTAGGTGAGATTTCAGTTAATCTGAACTGGAATTCAACTCCCAAGAATCAAGGCTTTTTAAGCGGTATTTTCGGCGGTTCTTCTGGTATTGATTTAGACTTAGCTTGTCTTTATGAACTGAAAAATGGTGAAAAAAATGCAGTTCAGGCTTTAGGCAACAGTTTTGGTCGTTTAAATCGTCCTCCATACATTGCATTAGATGGCGATGATAGAACCGGAGCAAGTGCCAGCGGTGAAACCATCAGAATTAACGGAGACAAGATTTCAGAAATAAAGCGAATTCTTATATTTACCTTTATTTATGATGGTGTTGCCAATTGGAAGGATGCAGACGGTGTCGTAACTATTAAATACCCTGGTGCTGAAGATATAGTTGTTCATCTTGATGAATATAATACAGAATGTCGCAATTGCGCTTTGGTTTTATTAGAAAACCAGAACGATGAAACTTTCAGTGTTCAGAGATTAGTTAAGTTTTATTCAGGACATGAAACCATGGATAGAGCTTATAATTGGGGTATAAACTGGGTTCCTGGCACAAAAGATTAAGGAAAAATATTCATGACTATACATTTGAAAAAAGGCCAGAAAATCAACCTTTCAAAAGAAAAGAAAGGGTTGTCAAAAACTTTGGTTGCTCTTGGCTGGGATGAAGTTGGTAAGAATCTTAATTTTTTCCAGCGTTTGTTTTGTATTGCAGAACAGGATATAGACTGTGATGCATCTGCTTTTTTACTTAGCGATGGGAAAATATCAAGTGGTTATGACGATATAGTTTATTTCGGTAATCTGAAACATAGATCCGGGGCGGTATATCATTCTGGAGATAATCTGACCGGGGCTGGCGAAGGTGATAAAGAAGTTATAAACGTTAATCTTGAATCCTTACCAAAACAATATGACGGTGTTGTTTTTGTTGTTAATATTTATAAGGCAAAAGATCGTGGGCAGCATTTTGGTCTTTTGAAAAATGCTTATATTAGAGTAGTTGATGTTTCAACTAATACAGAAATCTGCCGATATACATTAGACGAAAATTATGACGGAAAGACTGCTATGATTGTAGCAAAACTGACCAAAGAAAACGGAGAATGGCAATTTAACGCTATTGGTGATGCTACGTATGATAATAGAATAAGCGAAATGGCAGATAGATTTAGAAAGTAGTAATTTACTTTTATATAAAAGGAGTATTATTGTGCAATTTACTGGTTTAACCGACAAAGAGGTTCTAGAATCTCGAGAAAAATATGGTGCAAATGTTATCCCTGATTCAGAACCAACAACATTTTGGGCTGAATTTTGTGAAACTTTTAACGATCCTATGATTCGTATCCTGCTCATTATCGCAGGTATTATGACTGTTCTTAGCTTTATTAAGATAGATGGTGAACCCTTAGCAGAATGGTTTGAACCTGTAGGTACTTTTGTTGCTGTTCTTATAGTTGCAACTGTTCAGGCAAAAACTGGTGTTGCTAGCGATACAAAGTTCAGAGAATTAAAAGAATCTACTGAAAAAGATAAATGTAAGGTTTATAGAAACGGTTTAATTACTGTTGTTAATTTCGATGACGTAGTTGTTGGCGATAAAGTTTATCTACAGGCCGGCGATAAAGTTCCCGCTGACGGTATTCTTGTTGATGGTTCAATGAAAGTTGACAACTCAGCTCTTAACGGTGAAGCAGAAGAATGTAAAAAGACTGCTGCTGAAAAAGCAATGACTATTCCTGATGAAATAACTGGTGATGCTTTTGTTGATGCTCACTCTCTTTTCAGAGGCGTAGTTTTGTTCGATGGCGCTGGTGTCTTAGATGTTCAGAAGGTCGGTTTGAAGACCATGATGGGCAAGATGGCTGAAGATATGGTTGAACCACCTGATTCTCCATTAAAAGTAAAACTTGCTAAATTAGCTGACCAGATTTCTACTTTTGGTTATTGGGGCGCTGCTGTTATCGTTTTACTTTATATGATTTATAACGTTTACATGGGAAATAACCCATTAGTTCTTAAAGCAGCTGCTTCTGGCAATACTCTTGAACATGTTTACTGGTTTACTGGTTGGTTGACTCTTGGTTGGGCTGGAATTTTCAAACAGATTGTTACTGCTGTTTCTCTTGCAATCGTTATTATCGTTTGTGCTGTTCCAGAAGGTCTGCCCTTGATGATTTCTCTTGTTCTTATGCAGAATACAGGCAAAATGCTTGATCATAATGTTCTTGTTAGAAAAGATCAGGGTATTGAAACTGCTGGTTCTTTGAATATTCTATTCAGCGATAAAACCGGTACTATTACCAAAGGCAAACTCGAAGTTGTTGACTTTATCGTTGGTTCCGGTAAGTCTATGAGTTTGGAAGATTATCGAAAATGCAGTAAGCTCAAAGGTCTTATGGACCTTATCATTGGTAGAAATACCCAGTCTATGTTTGATAAAGATGACCATGTAATCGGTGGTAACATGACCGATCAGGCTCTTCTTAAATTTGTCGGAAGAGATGTTTTCGAAAATCTTGGAAACATAGAAAAATATAAAGTTACTGAATCTCAGCCTTTCAACTCTGCTAATAAATTCAGCCAGGCATTCTTAGCTGGTGAAGGCAAGGTATTGTATAAAGGTGCTCCAGAAAGACTTCTTGCCTGTGCAAAGAAATACTTAGACGAAAATGGTGAAGAAAAAGACATCGATTTGGCTGCTATTAACAAGAAGATTGACGAATTAGCCGAAAAATCTATGCGTGTTCTTTCTTTTGGTTATTCTTTAAAACCAATGGTAGAAAGCAAGATTAATGATGACGTTGTTCTTGTTGGCTTAGTTGCTATTAGAGACGACGTTAGAAAAGAAGCTGCTGAAGCAATTCAGGAAGTTATGAAAGCCGGTATTCAGGTTGTTATGATTACTGGTGACAGAAGAGAAACAGCTCAGGCTATCGCAAAAGATGCTGGCTTGCTTGTTAATGATACAGACAAAGTTCTTACTTCCGAAGATTTGAACAAAATGTCAGACGATGAAGTCAAGGCAATTATTCCTAATATCAGAGTTATTGCCCGTGCTCTTCCAACTGATAAATCTAGAATGGTAAGACTTTGTCAGGAAATGAATCTCGTTGTCGGTATGACTGGTGACGGTGTTAACGACTCTCCTGCTCTCAAGCGTGCTGACGTTGGCTTTGCAATGGGTAGCGGAACTGAAGCTGCAAAAGAAGCCGGCGAAATTGTTATTCTTGATGATAACTTCAAGTCTATTAAAGATGCTATTCTTTACGGTAGAACAATTTACAATAACATTCTCAAGTTCTGTAAGTTCCAGCTTGTAATCAATGTTGGTGCTGTTATCGTCAGTGCTATTGCTCCGTTCTTCGGAATTGAAGAACCATTAAAAGTTACTCACCTGCTTTTCGTTAACCTGGTTATGGATAGCCTTGGTGCCATTATGCTTGGTAATGAACCTGCTCTTGAAAAGTATATGCTCGAAAAACCGAGAAGACGTGATGAAAACATTGTTAGCAATGCAATGATGACCCAGATTATTGTTATGGGGCTTTGGCTGACTGTAGTAAGTTTCATATTCTTGAAGTGCAAATGGTTCTTGGATTTCTTCGGCAGCGAAGATCACGTCG